>JAEOTG010000266.1 GCA_016839985.1 Candidatus Heimdallarchaeota archaeon
ATCATTAAGTATTCTTTATCTTGTGGTATTATAGAGTGAATTTCATCAAGGTGTTCTTGAACTGTAAAACGTTTATAATATGTTGTATGCGCATATCCATCTTTTCCAAGTTTCTCGTCGTATGCAGGATATTTTCTTTTATAATTTCCAAAACCTGAAGCTAGTACAATAAAAGGATTAGAGTCTACCATTTCGTTGAATCAACAAATTACTTATTATTAAGATTTATCCACAAACTCTTCTGATAGGACAAAACCTAAAAAGTATTCATCAGTTTTCTTTTCAATGGATGAATTATTGTTCAGTATCTCAATACTGTCTGGATTAATCTCATTTTCACTTTACAATCTGGGATTTGCTTTTGAAAAAAAAGCAATCCAAAAATTACCTCCACAGATTCGAGATAAAACTTCTTCCATGATTAAAGCAATTTTAGTAAACCCTTTATGGTTATTAGGCTTATTTTTAACAATTCTAAGTGTTGGTTTTTATTTTGTAGCTCTTATGTGGGCTCCTCTAAGTGCCGTTGCTCCATTAGCTGGATTCGGTTTAGTTGTCCTAGTGATTTATGCTCATATTGATCTGAAAGAATCTCTAAAAAGATTAGAAATCATAAGCATTGTATTAATAATAGTTGGAATAAGTGTATCATCATATCTAATAAGCTTGTCAAGTGATTCCATCGACTGGAATCAATGGAAAACTCTAGCTCACTCATTAAATGGATATCTAGTTTTTGGATCAAGTGTTTTTGTAAGTTTTGTGATAATTTCCTTTCCATTTCTATTCAAAAAGAAGTTTTCTGGATATGATATAGCTTTTTCTGCAGGGATTATAGCAGGAATTCAAGCTGTTTTGATAAAAGGTTTATCAGTATGGGTATCAAACAATGACTGGAGTTTGGAAATATATATTTTCATACTCTATATAATAATGGTTTTAGAAAGTGCTTTGGTTTCAACAGGTAGTCTTCAATTCGCTTTCAAAGAAGGTAGAGTGTCAATTATCATGGCAATTTACAACGGGATTATGACTATTTTTCCAGTGATTTTTGGTGGGTTTATTCTCAAAGAATGGCAATCTCTTGAACTTATTCCTAAGATTTTTCTAGGAATTTCTATCTCTATCACTCTGATTGGAATTGTTCTTCTAAGTCTAAAACATACTCATTCATTTACTGCAATAAACGATGAGTAATTTCTTCTACTAAGTCTATCTCTTTTTCAATATCTACGTTACTTATTTTTCCTTTTTCCATTATCAATTTACCATCAATGATTACATTTTCTACATCCTTTCCTTTCATAGAATAAGCAAAATGATTTAGAACATTATCATCATTAATCTTAGGTGTCAAGTGAGGTTGTTTGAGGTTGACAGTCGTTATATCTGCAAGACTTTCAGCTTCCAAAGTTCCTATCCCTTCCCAATTCAGAGCTCTTGAACCGCCAATCGTTGCTAATTTGAAAACCTCTTTAGCTTTAATTATCGTTGGTTCATGTAAATATCCTTTATAGTATAATGCCAAAAAACGTACAGTGTCAAATAGATCTAATGTGTTATTACTTGCAGGACCATCAGTACCAATTCCAACATTCTTAACCTTTGATATCATCTCAGGAATTGGTGGCATATAATTACCTAATTTGGCATTTGATAACGGATTAAGTGATACTCTAACATTTTTCGAATCTATTAATTTGATATCATTTTCATTCAAATGTATACAATGAGCTGCAATTAGATTATCGTTTAAAACACCTATATGATTTAGTAATTCTGTAGGTGTTCTTACAGCTGGAAATTCTAATCCGTATTTAGTGTTTAATTGTTTACTCTCCCTCATCTCATTTTCAGATTCAGTGAGATGCGTATGTATTAATAATTTTGATTTCTCATCACAGTTTTTATTGTATTCTTTTAAGTAGTTATAAGATTGCTCAAAATCTGTAATTGTTACAGTATAAGGGGAATGAAGAGATAAAGTAACTCTAATTTTTTCTTCAGCTGTATTGTGATGTTTGTTAACTATTTCTATTGCATCCTCAAGCTTTGTTATTCCAGTAATAACAGGAGCTGCAACTAGTCCACGGAATCCGATTTCTTCCATTGCTTTAGCTTCAGATGATGGATACCAATACATAGAATTAGCTGTTGTAACACCTGCGAGAATTGACTCAATTACTCCAAGTTTACAACCTCTGAAAACATCTTCAGCCTTCAGTTTATCTTCAAGAGGCCAGATGTGTTCTTTCAACCAGACATCTAGTGGTAAATCATCAGCAAGACCTCGAAAAAGTGTCATAGCTAGATGTGTATGACAATTAACTAAACCAGGAATTAGAAGCTGGTTTTTATCTCCAATAATATCATGTCCAACAATATCCTTTTTCAACTTAGAATATGAGTCAATATCTGTAATTCTGTTTTCTTCAATCAAAATAAGAGGATCTTTAACAAAATGTAATTTGTCACTATTATCAAAAAAAATTGAAATTCGACCTCTTAGTGCTAATTCCATAAAATAAGTAAAAAAAAAGAATATATGAGTTTATTCCATTTGTTCTTCTAATATATCTGAGTTTAGTGAAAGAGATTTTATTTTCTAATTTTGCGAATGAAAATAACTGATATAGCAGCTAAAGTTAGGAGAAGAGGATTAAACATAAATTCAATTGTTACGGTTACAATTTTTTCTTTTTCTGGTTTCGTGTCTTTATTGTTAGCATCTCCATCAATTGCGTAATCTCCTTTTTCTATCCAATCGCTCCAGTAATTATGATGAAACTTATTATCTATTCCATCATCATAAGCTTGAGATGCTGCTTCAGGTGATAAATAACTATTATTTATGAAATTATTGTGATGTATTTCGCATAAATAAGTATAAAGATCTAAAGAAACTCCATACGAGTGGCATTCTTTAATCGTGTTATTCATAATTTCAACATTTCCTGAGCTATAGAGCTGGATGCCTTCCACACAATCAACAATTTTATTTTTCTCAATAACTATTGTTTCAGATGCAATATTTTCCACACCAATCCCCGTAACCATATTTATGAAAGTACAATTTTGAATTATTACATGCTTTGTAGTACTATTGATATAAATTCCAAAAAATCCTGAACCACTATATCTAAAATCTTCTATTATATATGGATCACTTTGCGTTCCTGTTCCTGGTAATCCATAATTCAAGAAGTCATTATTAGATTCAATGAAAATAATCTGATTAGCGTCGTATTCGCTTTCTACAAAATGGTTTATTATATTATTTACAAATTTGAATCCATATTGCACATTTCCATTATAAACACCCATTTCTGTATTTTGACTATACATATTTTTATAATCAGAATAGATAGCTGCCCCTGCTAAAATTAAGTGACTATTAGAACTTTCTGAAGTTGAAATTTTTTCGTATACTACAGCAGGATAGTTTCCATTTTCATATGCTAGAATATCATCATATGAATATAGATCAGTATCTGAGGAACTTAAATCCCAATCTATAGATGTTGCATTTTCACTATAACTCAGAAGCACCTCTACATTTGGTAATGTGTTATTTCTTAAATCAATGTACTTAGAATCATTATATCCAAGAATCGCACATGGAGTATGCATCATAACACCAGCTTCACATCCTTCACTAACAGCTAAAGCTGTTGCTGTACTTCCATATGTTACCGCAGCAACACGATAATATTCTCCATCATTGTAAATTGTATCATCAATAGATGTTGTATCAAATCTTATTTGAGCATCTAGATAAGTTAGTAGATCATTCAAAGTATCTGGTTGAAAATATCCACCATAATCACTATCACCACTAATAAATAGTAATTTATTACCTTGATCTAACCATTCTTTTATCAATTGTATCTCTAAAGAGGTAAAATCTGTGTATGGATCTGGAATGAACAATGCATCAGCTCGAGAATCTAATCGAAATTCTTCATCATTTAATATCACAGCATTTCCAGACTCAGAGAGATTGTGAAATAAATTGTCTAAATCGCTTTGAAAAGGATCGTGTGATATATCTAGAACAAACATTGCTCCTCTAACTTCTATATGACTGGAATAAGCCAAAACAGAATGTTGTTTTTCTAAAATTTGAGTATTAAACAATAAAAAACTCATCAGAAGAAGTGATATTAAATATTTTTTCATCTTCCTTTTTTGTAAATTATTATTTATAAATTCTTTGGAAAACTGGTTAAGGTGTAATATAAAGAGGTCTATATGGATAAATGTGTAAAGGATAATTACAGCTGGGACATCTATTATCTTCTGTTAAATTCGTAAAAGTAACGGAGAAAGTGTCTCTTTTAATTAGTAACTCTGAGCATTTAGGGCAATATGTACTTTGAAAAGGATGACCAGAAATATTACCTACATATACATACTTCAAACCTTCTTTTTTTGCAATATCAAGAGCTCTTTGGATTGTAGATATGGGTGTTTCTGGTTTTCGACTAAGATATGAAGGGAAGTAGCGTGTAAAGTGTACAGGAATGTTGTCTGATAGTGTTGATATCACTTTGCTTGAGAATTCCTTTATGTAGTCATCATCATCATTTATAGTAGGAATAATGAGATATACTAATTCAACATGAATTCCTCTCTGATAAGCAATTTGTAAATTCTCCCAAACAAGATCTAGATTAATATCTAATAATTTATCTACTACACTTTTTGTACCTTTGAAGCTTACTGTTAATCCATTTAATCCTGAATCAATCAGTAACTCCAAAGCTTCAGCTGTCATGTAACCATTTGATACAAAGTGTTTATAGTAATCATCTGAAAGAAGATGAAAAACATCAAATGCAAATTCCAAGGAGAGAGTAGGTTCATTAAAGGAAAAACACACACCATTAATAGATGGATTAAATGTTG
>JAEOTG010000267.1 GCA_016839985.1 Candidatus Heimdallarchaeota archaeon
ATTTTCATGGAACATTATTCTATCTCAAACCAATTTTGATTAGCAATAAATTGTTTCATACTTGATTTGTTTCATGATTATCTTAGGATTAAGTAAAAACTGTTTTAAGTCAGTAGCTGAACAATGAATAAGGTAATCATCATGAAAGAATCGAAAGGAATAATTTTCGATATAAAACGTTTTGCAGTTCATGATGGACCTGGAATTAGAACAACTATTTTCTTTAAAGGTTGTCCTTTAAAATGCTGGTGGTGTGCCAATCCAGAAGGACAAAATCCTAACTCGGAGGAGATTCTATCTTTATTTAATCAAAATTCTGAGGGTGATTTTACTAAAGAAATTATTGGAAGAGAAGTAACTGCAGAAGAAGTGTTGAATGAAATTTCTAAAGATAGAATTTTTTATGAAGAATCTAAAGGAGGGATTACTTTTTCTGGAGGAGAACCATTAATGCAACCTGTCTTCTTATCAGCTCTTTTATCTTTATGTAAGGAAGAAAGTTTTCATACTGTGATAGACACATCAGGTTATGCACCTAATGATATTTTTGAAGCAATAATAAATAATGTTGATTTGTTTCTTTACGATCTCAAATTGCTTAATGAAGAGGAACATATCAAATACACAGGAGTTGCTTTAGATTTGATTTTAGACAATTTACATTATTTATGTAAAAAGAAAAAAGAGATTATTATCCGGATACCAATAATACCAAGTATAACAGATTCTTCAAAGAATATTACCCAAATAGGGGATTTTGTATCAAAACTAAAATGTATTCCAAGAATAGATATATTAGCATTCAATAAAATGGGTGAAGCGAAATATAAAAGATTGAAAAAACCATACATGTTAAATAATATTGCCCCTCCTTCAGAAGAAAGGATGAATGAAATTAAACAACAACTAGAATCTTTTGACTTGAATGTAAAAATTGGTGGATAGGTATGAATGAACGAGTATCTAAACTCAGAAACCAAAGTTTGAATGCAACCCCATATCTGTCTTTAGAAAGAGCATTACTACTAACAGATTTTTATCAAAGCGGAAAAACTGAAGGTGTTTCAGTTCCAGTAGCTAGAGCTCTTGCATTTAAACACATACTAGAAAACAAGAAACTGTGTATAAATGATGGGGAGCTGATTGTTGGAGAAAGAGGACCAGAACCTGTAGCTGCATCTACTTATCCTGAGATTTGCACTCATAGCTTAAAGGATTTAGAGATTCTTGATTCTAGAAAAAAAATTTCATTCAAAGTTGACGAGGAAACTAAACGACTTACTCTCAATAAGATTATTCCTTTTTGGAAAGGAAAATCCATTAGAGATCAGATTTTCAGTAGTATGGATAAGGAATGGATAGAAGCCTATGAAGCAGGCATTTTCACAGAATTTATGGAACAAAGAGCACCTGGTCATACTGTTGCAGGCAAGAAAATATTCCAAAAAGGTTTTCTTGATTTTAAGAAAGAAATTCAAGCAAATTTGGAGAAATTAGATTTTCAGAAAGATGAAAATGCCTTACAAAAACAAGAACAACTAAAAGCGATGGATATAGCAGCTGATGCAATAATTCTTTTAGCAACGAGATATTCGGATAAAGCAAGAGAATTAGCAGAAAATGAAAATGATAAAGAAAGAAAAGAGGAGTTGATAACAATTGCTGAGATTTGTTCTTATGTTCCTGCTAATGCACCTAGAACTCTTTGGGAAGCATTGCAACATTATTGGTTTATTCATCTTGGGGTAATAACAGAATTAAACACTTGGGATTCTTTCAATCCTGGAAGATTGGATCAAAATATCTACAGTTTTTATAAAAAAGATATAGAAGAAAAGAACCTCACACTAGATGAAATTAAAGAACTTTTACAATGTTTCTGGATAAAATTCAATAATCAACCTGCTCCTCCCAAAGTAGGAGTTACAGCTGAAGAAAGTAACACATACACTGATTTTTGCCTTATTAACTTGGGAGGAGTAAAAGAAGATGGAACAGATGCAGTTAATGAGCTCTCATTCTTGCTTTTGGATATAATTGAAGAAATGAGAATTCTGCAACCTAGTTCAATGGTTCAAATTAGCAAGAAAACTCCTGATGATTTTCTGAAAAGGGCATTAGAAATAGTTAGAACAGGTTTTGGGCAACCTTCGATTTTCAACACAGAAGCAATAATACAAGAACTACTAAATCAAGGAAAATCAATTATTGACGCAAGAAATGGAGGAGCGAGTGGTTGTGTAGAAACTGGAGCTTTTGGAAAAGAAAGCTATATTCTCTCAGGATATTTTAATCTCCCCAAAATTCTTGAAATAACATTGCATAATGGCGTTGATCTAAGAACTGGGAAAAAGATTGGTTTGGAAACAGGGAATGCAACAAAGTTTGAAACTTTTAATGATTTGTTTAACGCATATACAAAACAAATCAATTATTTTGTAGATATTAAAATTAAAGGAAATAACATAATTGAAAGATTATGGGCAGAAGTTCTCCCTTCACCTTTCATGTCTCTTTTAATTGATGATTGTATTGAAAATGGGAAAGATTACAACGATGGAGGAGCAAGATATAATACTACATATATTCAAGGAGTTGGTTTAGGCACAATAACTGACTCTTTAACTTCTCTGAAATATAATATTTTTGACAATAAAATTATGACCATGAAAGAATTACTAGATGCTATAGATTCTAATTTTAAAGATTATGAGAACATTCGTAATAGATTGGTTAGAGAAACTCCAAAGTATGGAAATGATGAAGATTATCCAGATGAGATAATGAAGAAAATCTTTGATGTATATTATACTGCAGTCAATGGTAGTCCAAATACAAAAGGAGGTTTTCATAGAATTAATCTACTTCCTACAACTGTTCATATCTACTTTGGAAGTGTTACAAAAGCTACTCCAGACGGACGAGAAGAATATCATCCTCTTTCTGAAGGTGTCTCACCTGTGCAAGGTATGGACATCAAAGGTCCAACAGCTGTTATTAAATCTGCATCAAAAATAGAACACTTGAAAACAGGAGGAACACTGCTGAATCAGAAATTTACTCCTCAATTTCTCGCTGATGATGATGGAATAGCAAAGCTAGCATATTTAATTAGAGCTTATTTTAGAATGGATGGACATCATATCCAATTTAATGTGGTTTCAGCAGATACTTTAAGGGAGGCTCAAAAAAATCCTGAACAATACAGAAACTTAATAGTTAGAGTAGCAGGTTATAGTGATTATTTCATTAACCTTGGAGAAAGTCTTCAAAACGAAATAATTGCAAGAACGGAACATATGACTTCATAAAAACTAAATAAACAGTGATTTGAATTTTTACAATTATGAAACAAGTTTAAATTTTCTTACTTTCTTTTCTCACAATCCCTTATTTCTTTATTACATCACCAACATATCTATATTCACCAGGCCAGAACATGAATGCTTGAGAGCGACTATATTCTTTTCTCCTATGAGCAGTCACTACTTCTCCAATAAACCAAACATGTGAACCTCCAACATCTAAAGTTTTTACTAACTTGCATTCAAGATTTACAGGACATTCTTTTATCAATAAGGATGATATTTTGGAAGGTTTTACTTGAGTTAATCCTGATTCTTTAAACTTATCCTCTACATCTCTTCCTGAAACTCTTCCACAATATTTTACAGCTTCTATAATTTCAGTTGATGGAATATTTACAGAGAAATCTTGAACTTCTTTGATTAAATCATATGAATATCTTTCTGGAACAATTCCAATCATTATCAGAGGTGGATCATAAAAAGAAACCATGCTGATTGCTGCAAGAGTAATTAGATTCTTTCCTATGCATCCAATAACAATTGGGAAACCAGGAAATGACAAGATTCCAGCTTTACCAGTAATTTCCTCCTTATCATTTTCTTCTAATTTATTCATTAGTTTTCAAGTATATTTTCAGAAAAGAAATAAATAGTTATTGGAGTGAAAAACATAATTAACAATAATCTTAGCTCTCAATAGATGGTTTTTCTTTTATAGAAAGAATTTTAGTTCTAATAAAAGAGAGAATTTTTGATAAGAAAGCATTATCAGAAACTCTCAAACTATGAGCTATTCGTTCTTGATTTTTATGCATTAATCTATGCTCTCCTAAGCAATGAGGATGTATAGGTAGTTTACACCTTGCACAAACTGCCATTGTAGCTCCACAAGTTTTCTTTCCTTGTGCAATAGGTTTTCCGCATTGTCCACAAACACCTAAAATACGCATGAACCATCTAAACCAGAAGCATTTATTAACTATTCTAGAATTAGTGTCTCACTTTTCTTCTCTTCAAGAAATCTGCTAAAAATTCTAATGCAGGAGAGAGTTCATTCAAAGCATTTAGAATATCCTCCCTTTCTTCATCGCATTCTCCTGATTGACTTGCATAAAAACGTAGTACCACTCTTCCTTGTGAAATTTCATAATTGAAATTTTCGAGACCATTCCTTTTAGGAATCGTTCTTAGTCTATCCTGTAAGACAGTTATAAGGGCGTTCTGAATCTCTTCGATTTCTCCAGGATATAAACCGACTAACTCAATCTCGATGATTCCATATCTACCTCTGAAATAACCACAAAAGAGTTTTAATAATCCATCAGAACATACAGCTTCAATTTTATAATCTGAGGAAAATTCACAGTTCTGAAAATAATCTAAGCAAAATTCTTCAATAATCTTAGTATCCCCTTCCACCAGATTATTTTCTAAATTTATTTTTCTAGTTTCAGACACGTGTTATGCAAACTATTTCTGTTATTATATTTTTTTATATGGATATGTAGATGTTGTTTTTACTCTAATAATAATTCATATTAAGTATCATGTTTCTGAATCTCTGATGACTTCTATCCAACATAAGAAATCTCCCTTTATTGGCGAGAAAGTTTTGTTAAGAGCTATCGAATTAACTGATGTTCCTCTACTGATGAAACACTGGAATACTTATGAAACAAGGATTGGTTTGGGTGCATATATCCCAGATTCATCTCAACAAAGAGAAGAGTGGGTTAAAGAGATAACTGAAAAAAGAAAAAAAGGAGAGAGTTTCATATTTGCGATTATTAATAATAAAACAAATGATTTTCTAGGAGTATGTTCCTTGACAAAGGTGAATAAAATCAATAGAGGAGCTTTCATGGGTGTAGCAATATACGACCCAAAGGACCACAACAAAGGTTTTGGAACAGATGCTGTTGAATGCTTACTCAAAATAGGCTTCGATGTCTTAAATTTACATAGAATTGAATTACATGTCTATGAATTCTTGGATAGTGCAATTCACATCTACAAAAAACTTGGATTTAAAGAAGTAGGAATTAGGAGAGAAGCATCTTTCATTGTTGGAGAATATAGAAATGATTTGGTAATGGATATCCTTGAAGATGAATTTAAGAAACTAAACAATAAGTGATGCTGACTTACATCTTCATGATTATTAAAAATTAAAAATCCCGACAAAAATAATCTAGTGATTTTATTTGGTGTTTTCTCTTTAAAAGCCAGTTTAAAAAGAGTTCACCAACCAAAATACATATAATAATAGTAATGTATGAATCTAAAATAGGGACATTTCTGGTGCTTAATCTGACAGATAAACAATTCAAAATAACATTGCTCGGAGATGGAGCCGTAGGAAAAACATCTCTTAGGAGAAATTACCTAGGGGAAACTTTCAAAGCTAGTTACAACATGACGCTAGGAGCTGACTTTGCTACCAACTACCTCACTGTTGATGACTTGAGCATAACGATGGTTATCTGGGATTTAGCAGGACAACCAAGATTCAATGTTGTTAGAGAAGTCTACTACAGAGGTACGAGAGGAGCCTTACTTATTTTTGATCTTTCTCGACCAGAATCTTATGAAAGTTTGGCAAGCTGGGTTGCTGAATTATATAAAAATAATAAGATGCAAAAAGTTCCTATAGTTCTGATAGGAAATAAAGTAGATCTCAGAGGTTCAGATTATAGTACTATTCCTGCGAAGTACGGAGAAGATTATGCAAAGAGGTTGTCTGAATGGAGTGGGTATAAAGTACCTTATATCGAAACATCTGCTAAATTAGGACAAAATGTAGTTGATTCTTTTGAAATTCTTGTACAGCAGATACTCAGAAAAAGTCAGATGAGTATTGTAAGAAAACCTTTGAGAAAAGAAAATTAACTTACATCATATTCATATATTGAAAAGCCAGAAGAAAAACAGAATATTTTCGGTAATAAAATGATAGTTGAAGAATATGATGCTAAAACCTTGATTAGATCTTCAAAAACATCACTATTTTCTTGGTCTGAAGCATATCTAAATCCTTACCAAGGATGTTATCATGATTGTAAATATTGTGACGGTAAATCAGAAGGATACTACATGCATGATGATTTTGGAGAGAGAGTTAAAGTAAAGAGAAATGCACCTCAGCTATTAGAACAATACCTGAAGAAACAAGGATTTTTTCCTATTAATAGAGAAAAAACATCAACATTGGTAGACTATTTTCCTAATCTGAGAGATTCAGCAGCTTCCAAGACTCCAGGGAAATATGTTCTTTTTATTGGTGGGGGTGTCTGCGACGTTTACCAGCCAGCTGAAAAAGAAGTTAAAATGACTAATAAACTGCTTCAGATTGCAAATGATTACAAAATGCCTGTTTCTTTTCTTACTAAAAATAATTTAATTCTTCGCGATTTGGATTTATTGAAGAAAATCAATGAAGATAGTTATGCTAGTGCTAGTTTTTCAATAACTCTAGCTGATGAAGAAACACAGAAAATATTCGAACCTAGAGCTAGTACTACACTCGAGAGATTCGAAGCTATAGAGAAATTAAGAGATGAAGGGATTCATTCTGGAGTTTACTTCTATCCAACTTTACCTTTTATTGGGGATACTGATGAAAATATGAAAGCTATTTACAACCAAGCTAAAGAAGTTGGTGCTGAATTCATTTACTGCTGGGGATTAACTCTTAAACCTGGAAGAAATAAAAGAGAATTCATAAATACTGTAGAAAAAAATTTTCCAGATCTCTTACCTAAATACACCAAACTGTATAGTAATGAAGATAAATACGGGAATTTAGATACTGAAGCTTTTAAGGAATTTAACTTAATTTGGCCTGAAATCAAAGGATACAAATTAGGTTATGAATTGGGATTGGATTATACATCAAAAAGGTATGTTCCAGAAGGAAGAATCCATTTTAATCTTCGAATTACAGAAATTTTACACAGAATTGCATATCTTAAAAGTCTCTTCATAAAGAGTTCTAAATATGAAATAAGTAAATTAAATCAAGCTTCTAGAATTATTAACAATACTGAAGAAGATGTTTCTAAAATGGATGAGAAAAATCTGAAAGAAATTGGTGTAGATGAGATAACTTCTGATTACATCTTTGAATTTGCTGAAAAAAAAGAAAGTATCTACCTTAAAAACCTAGAAAAAGAAGCTTATGAATCAGTTTGTAGATACCTTAAATCTAAAGAACAAAATTAAGCATAGCTACTCTTCCATATTTTGTTTTCTGAATCTTCTTCTCTCTTTCTTATGTTCTATTCGAAGTCTTTTTCTTTCTCGCTTAAATTTTTCTTTTTCTTCTTTTGTTCCATTTATTATGTTGTCAAAATCATTTTGTAGGTCTTGA
>JAEOTG010000268.1 GCA_016839985.1 Candidatus Heimdallarchaeota archaeon
AAATATAGCTGCTAGTATTCCTAAAATCATGAAAACGTATATTACTGCTAAACTCATTGTTCAGTACCTCCTTCAACAATTGGATCTACTGCATCCCTTGGATATTTCTTCCTTATAGCAACTAAAACGGTAATTAGAACAATTGCTGTATATATAAGAGCTGCCTCAAGATTCGCAGATCCAGCAAAGAATACTGTTACCAATATGAAAGCTGCGATATCAAACAAGACAAAGAATGCAATGAAAACATAAGTGTCGATAAATATCTTTCTGGGTTTAGCTAGTATAGAACCTTCTCCGCTTGAGAACAAGTCTTTTTTCATTTGACTTTGTGTGGGAGGTTGTGTTCCTAGAATATATCGTACTCGTTTACTAATTAACCAAACAACGACCGCAAGCACAATACTAGCGATTACGTCTATTAATAATGCAAAATACCATTCCATTTAAACAGCAACTCCTAGTTTTATTCCAATAGTTAGCATTAAAGCTACTATAGTTATTGGGAGAATAATCTTCCAAGCTAACCTAACTGTTTGATCGATTCTTATACGTGAGATTATAGTTCGTAAGAAAGACATTACAGCTATAACAGCTATTAGTTTCAAAGTAAAGAAAATCAAGTTTAAGAAACCCATCAAGACTACGCTTTCAACCACTATTCCCACGTATGGACCACCTAGAAATAGTGTCACGATTAAACCGCCTATGAAGAATGCTCCAATTCTTTCACCAAGGTGAATAAGAGCATATCTCCAACCACCATATTCAACTAACCATCCATCGGCAAGTTCTGTATGAGCTGTTGGAGAGTCAAATGGGAACTCTTCGAGTTCTGCCATCATGACTACTATCGAAACTGCAAATGCAATAACGAGTCCAATGATTAACCACAAGCTTTGAATTCCAATTGAATCGAAGAGACTAGCGCTAACATTACTTAAGGTAAAATCAGCAGGTTTATCTCCACCTACAATTAGTATAGGGACAAGTAAGCTGAAACCTAATGGTATTTCAAAACTTAATACTTGTAAAAGAGATCTTGTAGAACCGGTTTGTGCGAATGGATTTTTTGTAATAATTCCCATGAAATAAATCAATAATCCATAAGAAAGAAGTACAAAAAGAACAAAGAATATATCGAATGGAAAAGTTGTAAATCCGGCTACAACACCTTCATGAAAAACAGCTATTGGGATCATTAGAGCTCCTGTTACCGCAGTTGCAAAAAACGCTATTGGCAATGCAGTCATCCAAAACTTACTCACACCTTTTGGAATTATAGATTCCTTAGCTGTGAGTTTTACAATGTCGTATAGAGGTTGCAGAAATGGTGGGCCTTTTCTATTTTGTCCCCTTGCATAAACTTTCCTGTCAAGCCAATCAATAAATAAAGACATGACAACAATGAAAATTATGCCTGGAACAGTTATCATTAATAGTATTTCAATCCATGACATTTCGCGTAAATCCTCCATATAGGATTCTAATATATTTTAACATATAACTTCTAGAAGAAGTTACAAGTCGCGACATTGTAAGTCAAAACTAGCTAATTCTTAAGGTTTATCGTGGGTAGTTATGAGAAAAGAAGTATTCTAAAATACAATATTTTTTGGTTTTAAGCATTTTTAGTAAAAAAACCTAATTTTCTCAATGCTAGTAAATAAATTTGACCAACTGATACTCCACCATCCCCTGGTGATATTTTTTCATTTGTGAAAGATGTGTTTCCAGAATCTATTTCTTTTACTATTTTATTGATTATAATACTGTTCAGACTTACTCCGCCTGAAATTAATATTTGCTCTATTCCAGTTTTTTCTGAAATTTCATTACATAATTCTCCTATAGCACTTCCTAAGGATTCTTGTACTGCATAACCTAATTGAGCAGATGAATATTTGTTTCGAACTTCTTCTATTTGAGTAAAAACTTTTGACACATTAATAGTATAACTACTATTAACTCGGTTATATGGTATCGAGAATGAGGGTAGGTTTTCTTTTTTCATTGATTGTAAGCTATGTCCTTCTAATCTTATTGCTGGTTCACCCTCATATGTTTGTTCTCCACAGATATTGAGATATGTACTTACTGCATCAAGGAATCTTCCTGTACTTGTTGTTTTAAATGAAGAATAGAAATTATTCTTTTCTAATTGATTCAAAACAAAATGTACTTCTTCTCTACCTTTTGGTAGATAGTACCATAAATTCTTTGTAACCTCTAAAATCTCATCTCTTGCATATTCATGTGTTAACAAAGATAGCAAGGAACGAAGAGGATATTTAACAGCTAGATCTCCACCAGGAAGAGCAAATTCTTCAATATGACCTACTCTTTCCAAATCATAGATTTTACCTTTGAAAATTTCTCCTCCCCAAATTTTTCCATCAGAACCATAACCTGTACCATCCAAGGCTATTCCTATAATTTCCTCTTCATGGTTAATTTTATTTTCCAAGGCTACACTTGCAATATGAGCCTTATGGTGTTGAAAAGCAAATGATTCTTCTGTTCCAAATCTTTCACCAATTTCATCAATACTTGTTGAGGTGAGATACTGTGGGTGAAGATCATAGGCTAATGTATCGATTTTTGCATTGTACAGTTTTAGAAGATGCTCTATTGCATCCAACATATATTCAAAAGTCTCAATCAATGTCACTGTACCAATATGTTGTGTAGGAATTACTTTAGAGCCTTTCATTAAGGAGGGAATTAAATGCATCTCTGCACCAATCCCCAATAATGTTTGGTTTCCTATATCAATATGTGAGAGTATTGGTTCTGGTACCCAACCTCTTGATCTTCGTAGAAATTTGTTTGATACTTGATTTCCAAGTTTGTTTATTCTAATTACAGAATCATCGTTACGTTGGTATATAATTCTGTTATGAAGTAGAAAATAGTCTACATAATGCAACTTATTCATTATCTCTTGGTTGTCTATATACATTGGATAATTTGATGGATTGGCGCTGGTCATTACTAGTGTTGGTTCCTCCATTTCTTTTAGTAACATGTAATGAATACCTGCATAAGGGAGCATTACTCCTATATTATTCAATCCAGGTGCCACCCAATCAGATAGATAATAGTTGCCATTTCTTTGTAAGAGAACTATCGGTTTTCTAAAACTAGTGAGTAAATCCACTTCTTCAGAGTTTATTACAGCAAATTTATCTATTGCATCTAAATTTTTAGCCATTATAGCAAAAGGTTTGTATTTTCTTTTACCTTTTGCTTCTCTTAGTTTTAGTAATACTTCATCATTTATTGTTGAACAGGCTAGATGAGTTCCCCCTATCCCTTTTACAGCTACTATTTTTCCATTTTCTATCTCTTCTGTTAAGAATTTAACCAATTCTAGTTGATCACTAATAGAAATTTTTTTTCCATTGTTTGAGAAGAGTGAATAAACAGGACCACAATTTAAACAGCAAGTTGTTTGAGCATGAAATCTTCTATCTTTTGAATTAGTATAATCATCTTCACATTCTGAACAAAAAGGAAAATCAATCATGACAGTATTTGGTCTGTCATATGGAATGTTTTCAATAACTGTATATCTGGGACCACAATCAACACAAGAATTGAAAGGATAACTAGAACGTCTTGAGTCATTTGAATCAATCTCCTTTAAGCAGGAATCACATATGGAAATATCAGGTGGTAAATAAGAAAAACCAATACCTGTTTTTTCGCTTGAACTCTTGGAAATTTCAAAACTATCAAAATTAGGAGGTAGGGTATCCCATTTAACTCGAAAAGAATCATAAACACATAGTTTTGGTTTTCTTGTTTTCAGTTGTTCTATAAACTGCTTTATTACTTCGTTTTTACCTTGAGCAAGTATTCTTACTCCTGCATCTCCCAAATTCATTACATTACCATTTACTCCAAGTTCTACTGCTAAATTATAAACAAAGGGCCTATAACCTATACCTTGTACAATTCCTGATACTAGAATTTCACAGGTTTGTTCTTTCATTCCAAAGACCTTGATTAGCACACTCTAGGGATTGGTTCACCTAAAGGTTTTCTTAGTAATCGATGACCACCAATTTCAGTTTGTAATACAACCTTACAATGGTATTTATCAATTGCTTCTCCAATAATTTGAGCATCTTTACCTAAAGGATGTTTTCTTATTTGGGTCAAAACTTCTTCTGCTTTTTCGGATTTGACTCCAATAATCGCTTTTCCCTCTGATGAAATAGAATACAGATCAAGTCCCAGTAATTCACAGACACCATTTACTTCAGGATGAAGTGGGATAGATTGTTCATCAATTAATATTCCTACATTCGATTTTGCAGCAAACTCGTTTAAAGCGCTTCCTAAACCACCCCTTGTAGGATCCTTCATAGCATGAATTGAACCTGTGGTTACTATCGGTAAAAGCATTGGAGCAAGTGAAGCAACATCTGATTTCAAATCTGTTTGAAGATTGATACCTTCTCTTCCAGCTATTAATGAAGCACCATGCATACCAGCTGGACCAGTTAAGATAATTTTATCACCAACTTCCAGCTTATTGTCACCTATAATATTAGGTGATACTCTTTTACCTATTCCAGTTGTACTTATGTACATCTTATCGACTTGTCCTTTTGGTAGTACTTTTGTATCACCGGCAATTATTGCAACATTATTTGTGTCACAGATTCTAGCAAAAGAGGTTAGTATCTCTTTTACTGTTGCATAACTTATTCCTTCTTCGATTAATATTGCACAAGTTATTGCAAAAGGTGTAGCTCCCATCATAACTACATCATTAATTGTACCAGCAGCTGCTAATACTCCTAAGTCTCCTCCAGGGAAGAAGATAGGATCAACAGTGTGTGAGTCTGAACTAATAATTAATGTTAGATCATCAGAAAAAGGTATTGTAGCACCATCATCTAATTCATCTACACCGATACCATTATTTACAGATTTCAGTTTGTAAATCTCCAATAAAGATTCTATAAATTTATCCATAAGTGAGCCACCAGCACCATGGTTGAGCTCTATTATAGTTTCAGGTTTCATGCAAGTTCATTTCCATCTGTGTCTTTTTAAATATGAAGATTAAGTAAGAAAAAAGTTATCAGATTAAAAAAACATTTTTATTGAAATAGAACTAAATTTGGAGCCACGACGGGGATTTGAACCCCGGAGTCTATCGACAATAGATTAGCAATCTATCCTCATACCAGGCTTGAGTATCGTGGCTATTTTATTAACTCCGCTTATTCTTTAAATTTAAACATTTCGACTTTTTGCCTAACTGAACTTATTTTAGATTCTTTACTCTCCAATAGCAAAGATTAAAAATAATTTTTTTCCTATTCTTTTGCCTAGTAAGGTCAGACAACATCTAGTTGTGTGCTAGATGGTCAGGAAAGTTAAGGCCTTCCACGTGTGGCTTTGTACTAAGTTCCGCGAGGGCTTGGGAACAGCCGTTCGCTGCGATGCGTCGCGGCCATAGTGAAGGGGTAACACTCAG
>JAEOTG010000269.1 GCA_016839985.1 Candidatus Heimdallarchaeota archaeon
GCATACAATTGCTAAGATTAAGAAATTAAATCTAAATGTTTTAGTTGAATTAAGTGGTAATATAAATCTGGACAACATCAATCTTTATTCAATTGAAGGAGTTAATCTTATTTCTTCGGGAGCATTGACACATTCAGTAAAAAACTTCGATTTAACAATGCTCATAGATTAATGAAAGGTTACTAATTTTCAAATAAATCCAAAAGGTTAAGAATTGAGTATTTTCTCTGAAGTTATATGTCTGATATAGAAGAAAAGAAAGATATGCAAAAATCTGAAGAAACAAGAGAAAAAATTGCAAAAATTGGTAAAATAATGTTTTATGCTACTCTTGTAATAGTCTGGACCGTTGCTGCTGCATTAGGAATAAGAGACATTTGGGGAGATGTAGGGATATTAGAAACACCTTGGATTATATTTGGTCTTGTTTTATCAGTCATATTAATTATAGTAATTGTTATTCCTTTATATAGAAGTTTGAGGGTAGATGTACGTAACTATAAAGAAAGAAAAGAAAAAGAAGAGTAGTTATAGTATTTCTCTTATTCGGGGGATACTATTAGATTTTCTTCCCCATAACTCATAACAAAAAATCTTAATTTTTTACTCCGATTAATATCTTCTATTACCCATCTCAAACTATTAAAAACAATTTCATTTTGTAGAATCAAACAATTTTCTAAATCATAGAAGAACCATTGTTTTTGGAATTCTTCTGGTATTTCTTGGTTTTGGATATCATAGATATTCTTGTGACCCATTGTTTTTGGATTTCCTTGTATTAAAGGAAAAGATGCACATCTCGATTTCAATCGGTATTCATCATTGGTGCAACCTGTCTTAGGATCTAGAAATTCGCAATCAAAACAGCATTTTCCACATTCTTTACAATGTGAATAATATAGAAATAAATTTTTCATTCCAAGTTCTTACTCTTTTTGTTGTTTAGCTTTGAATACTTCGTATTGCTCTTTCATGTCTTCAACATCTTGAGATAGTATCTCTCCATATTGTTTTAAAACTTCCAAAATTTCTTCTGGATTATCACTGTGAAAGTGAACTTTAATCATCCCTCTCATTCCAGTTATTGCAAGACTATCTCCAATACAATCTTTCATTATATGTACTTTTAATTTATCCTGGATTTCTTTCAGATTTTCTTTAGTAATCTCAGGGTTTGATATAACAGTTACTACATCATATCTGAAATTTACTGCATCATCATGTGGTACATTAATCATAGTATCACTTCTTATTTTTAATACAAAAAGAACAATACCTTTTAACTCTTACTAACTTTGGAATTTCTGATTATTTGGTTACCTTTGTTTTTCTTTTCTTAAAAATCAAAGCTAAGGGAATAAGTGTTAAAATTGCTAGATAAGCTGGAGAAGGTGGTAAAGTGGATATAACTTCTACTTGAACATTTGAGTATACATCAGTACCTCTGTTATCAACTACAATATAATAATTAATGTCCTGTCCTGTAAGGTTATTCCTAGCAAGTCCTAACTGACCACTTATTGATACCGGTGTTCCTTGTGTTATATTACTTGTTCCAGCATATGCTACAACTTGAGATCCAAGACCTCCATTCCAATCACTATAAGAATTTTCATCAAGGATAAATACAGATACAGGACCTCCTTCAAAAACCTTGACTCTCATTTTTAGCATTAAATTATCTTTCTGAACATTGAAAACTTCAGAGTTAAAATCATATGCTTCAGCAAAAATATCCCATGAATATTTTGCTGCTTGAGTTGTAATTGGAAACACTGTTAATATGCAGATACTCAAAGCTAAAACAACATATAGTCTTATTCTCATTGTTGTTATAATGCAAATTTGAATTAATATATCTTGTTATTCTTTTTGCTAAAATAACTTACATTTGTCCTACTTACTCATGAGTAAGCTATACGAAATGTTTAATAGTATTAGCTTTGAAAAAACAATAACAACTTTCAAGGGAGAAAAATGAAGAAAATATATATCATAGAGGATGAAAAAGATATTAGCAATCTTTACAAGTTACTTTTTGAAAGAGAGGGAATGGAAGTTGAAAGCATTGTAACAAGTGGGAAAGTAGCCTTAGAGGAAATAGAAAATCTGAAAGAGAAACTTTCTGATATAGTATTTATCATTGATAATAGAATACCAGAAAAATCAGGCTTGGAAGTAGCACAGAGACTTATAGAAATTTCTCCTGCACTTAAAAATCAAATAATATTTGCAACAGCTGATGATACAATCTCAAAAGATCAAGTTGAAGATTTAGGAATCCCATATTTTCTTAGAAAACCCTTTAGTCTCGAAGAACTACTTTCTACAATTGATAATATAGAAAATGGGTGATGCTCAACCTCCCTTTTTGTATTCATTCTTTATATGAAACTTGCAGTTGTATTATCTTTCTTTTTACTCTGTTCAGGGAGAGATATTTCTCCGAATCTTGATTCATATGCCTTAATTTGTTCTTCCACGACTTTAGCTAGAATTTTTAATTGCTGAGGAGAGAAGTTTACTTCAGATATTATTTCCTTTATTATTGATCTAGGAATGAGAGCATTTGCTCCAATTGCAGGATCAACAGCATATTCAGCTTTATCTCTGAAAATTATCATTTTAAAACCCGTTATTGAATGAACCATTTGAATACTTTCTGCATAGAAACTTGGAATATCTTCTTTTCTTTCTACTTTAACTGGTATATTTCTACTCATTTTAATCCCAATCTTATGTTAAGATGATAATACAAAAACATTACTCATTGTTCAAGCATTGATTTCTTTTAATAAAATGAGAATTACAATGAAATTGAACAGCAAACTTTTTTAGCTTTAGTTAAATTGCACTACAATGTCTTTAGCTTTAGGAATCGTATTATCTTTTGTTGCAGCAATTGCTTGGGGTTCAGCTATGGTTATTTTTAAAGTAGGAGTAAAAAAAGTTGAACCATTAATTGCAACATATATGAAAGGTGTTATTGCTGTACCTTTGCTTATCGCTTTAGGATGGGGTTTATATGGAGTTGATTCCTTAGTTAGAATTTTTTATTATCCAAGCTGGGTATGGCTTACAATAGCAGTTATCTGCATTACATTAGGAGATTTTTTCTCTTTGATAGCACTTACAAAAATTAATGTGTCAATCGCTCAACCTATTTCTGCAGCTTATCCGTTTTTTACGACTCTTATGCTACTTATTGGTAAAATAGAAGTTATTACATGGAATATAATTGTTGGTACAATCCTTATATCAATTGGCGTTATAACTATTTCATATTTCTCCTCAAAAGCTTATAACAAAGAAATTGAGGAAAAAGGAGAAAATAAGGAAAAAGAAAATCTGGAAGAAAAAAAGAAGAAGACACCAATGTTTATGGGTATATTATTTTCAGTACTAGCAGCTATTTTTTGGGCTGGAACAGTTGTCTTTGCTAGGTTAATATTAAACGATGTTGAAGTTGAAGTTGTTTCGATGATGGGTATTAGAAATGGTTTAATGGTTATATCAGTTCTAGTATTTCTTATCTTTCGTGCATTAGTACAAAAAGAAAAGAAAATTTCTGAACTTAGTCCTTTCACTAAAGAAGGATCATTCCTAATGGTAGGTGGAGCAATAGCTTGGTGTGTAGGAGGAGTATCATTCTTTACAGCTGTAAAAATACCTGAAGTTGGAGCAAGTATCAGTACACCACTTTCATCAATTTCCCCACTTATAGTTGTATTTCTTGGTGTCATTTTCTTGAAAGAAAAAATTAGCAATAAACAGTTATTTGGAGTGATAATAATAATTGTTGGATCGATTTTGTTATCTTTAAATTAAACAAGTAAAATAATGTCTTGTTATTTCTATTAATTGGATCAAAAAAACATACATTATTTAAGATATATTTATCAAAAAAAAAGAGATGAGTTTGGTTAACTCTTAATCATCCCTAAGTAGTGCCTTGACAAGCTGTAGAATTACAATTATTACTAGTAGGTAAGCTAAAATTGCAAATGGACCTAACCAGCCAGAAGCTTGGCCACTAAAGAATCCATTAACCCATAGTAAATCAAGTGACATATCTAAAACAAGCCAAACGCCTAGTAGTCCAAAAACAACTTGTAGGATATCCCAAATTTTACCCATGATTTCACCTTTTTTATTAGTATGTTCTTTTGAGGTTTCTATAATAAAAACCTTTGCTATCAAAATATTAAATGTTTTATATAAAAATGTTGTTCAAGGAAAAAGGTGTTATCGCAATAATAAACTTAAAAAATTATTTTAATTTAATTTATATTTCTTTGCTAGCTTTTCAGCGAGAGCTTCTTCTTCTAAAGCATGTTTTTCATCTTTAGTAAGCTCCTCAGGTAACCAAGCTGGTTTTGCTTTTGTTATTTCTTCATAGTAGGTTCGAATTGCTCTTCTTAAAGCTCCAACTGCTAAACTACCACAGTGAATCTTGACTTTGGGAAGTCCTCCTAGAGCTTCAGAGACATCAGCCCATGTGAAATTCCATGCTTCTTCTAATGTTTTCTTTTCAATCATAATTGTTAACTGACTTGCTGCAGCTATATTGCTTGCACATCCATAACTTTCAAAGCTTGACTTTGTAATTATTTCGCTTTTATCTTCTATTTTCAGATAAAAAGCTATCATATCGCCACATGCTGGACTACCTGCTGATGCAGCTACAGTTGCATCTTCCATCCTCCCAAGATTTTGGGGATTCTGAAAAAGCTCCAGAACC
>JAEOTG010000270.1 GCA_016839985.1 Candidatus Heimdallarchaeota archaeon
AAAATAATTTGACAAGCTTTAATAATGTTGATGTTAATAAGAAATTAGAAAGAAAAAGGTGTAATCAAAGTGAAAATTAGTGTAGTTACTGCAATAGGTGGAGGGTCAATAGAATTAGATGTAGATCCTCATTCAACAGTGGCACAATTAAAAAGAGAAGTAGCAAAAAAGAAGAAAATACCAGCAAATACCGTAATTATAGTTTTTCATGGAAAACAACTTGATGATAGTGAAATTCTAAAACAAACAGGTATGATGGATGGTGACAAGTGTTATTTGATTGCTAGAACAAAGGGTGGATTTTAGGATTATTTTCCTTACTTCTTTCAATTGATCTTCTTATTGAGTTAGAAAATATTGTTGTTGTTTCTATTTTCACAAATTTAGTTTGTTATATTAAAAAGAAACTTATATCAGTTTCATAAGACATTATTACATTAGTAGGTGCTATTCTATGTCAGAAGAAGATCGATATTCAAGGCAGCAACTTATTCCTGGATGGGATCAAGAGAGCTTACAGGATTCAACCATCGTTATCGTTGGATTAGGAGCAATAGGTACCTATGTTGCAACTATTTTAGCTTCTTCTGGAATTGGAAAACTTACTCTCATTGAATTTGATACTGTTGAGGTTTCAAATTTAAATAGACAACTTCTCTATTATGATAAAGATGTGGGGAAACCAAAAGCAATAGTTGCTGCAAAGAAACTGAAGGAAATCAATCCAAAGGTTCAAATTGAATTTTTCAACAAGAAAATGGAAGATGTTTCTGTTTCTGTCTATGAAAAAACTGACTTGATAATAGCTTGTTTAGATACATTCATTGGTAGAAGATGGATAAATTCTATGGCTGTAAGAGTGAAAAAACCATTGGTTATGGGTGGAATGTTTGCTTTTCTTGGGAATGTTCAAGTAATAATCCCATATGAAACTCCTTGTTTTGAATGCCAACCTTTAGTTCCAGATGAGGAATTAACCCAAGCATGCACACCTTTCGGTGAGGAAAGAAAAAAAGAAAGAGAGAAAGAGGAAGAACCTCCTTTACCAGCAGTTGCTACAATGTCTAGTATAATTGGAGGTTTAATGTCTCAAGAAGCACTTAAAGTGTTATTGAAAATAGGTGAAAGTCTTGAAAATTACTTATTTTATGATGGTTTAAATAACGCAACCACAATTATTCATCTCGTCAGGTCTGATGACTGTCCTACTTGTGGAGATTTATATAAATTAGAACAAATACAATTTGTAGCTAGTCCTAAAGAAACTGTAAAAGATTTATCACTTCGTTTAGCTTTGACCTATGGTCTTGAGAAACCAGAATTAATGATTGAAGGATCATTTTTAGACCCAGATAAACAGATTCAGAAATGCAAATTATCAGAGAAAAATATTGCTTTTGTGCTTGATAAAAATCTTGCTAAACCAATAAAAATAGTCATTCAAATCAAAAGTGACTAAAAAAAGCATATTTTTGTCTTTTCAAATGCAACATTTTTTAAAGTTTGAGAGTCATCAATTTATATAGAGAAATACAAATAAGGTGATACAAATATCAACAGATGATTTCCTCCTTGCAAATGAAACTCAATTAATTTATGAGAATTCCACTGGTTTTGAACCAGTAAGAGGTAATCTTAAACATTGGAAAGGCTTTATCAGCAATATTGAGGAAACTGAAATCCCAATATTTGCTAATATTTACATTCAAGATGGATTTCCAGATGTTCCACCAATCGTAGATATAACACCTAGGGTAAATCATCCTAATGTTGAAGATGATGGAACATTAAGTTTGAGAATTTTGTCTCAGTGGGGCAGATCTAATCATGTTTATCATGTTATAAACGATATTAAAGATCTTTTTACAAAAGTTCCTGCTAAACCTCTTAAAACTAAAAAAGTTAAGAAAGAAGCAAGAGCTCCTGGACTCCCAGTTGCAGCGATTCCAATCAAGCAATTACCTCAAGTACAATTAACTACAACAAGAGCTCAGCAACAACATGAGGTTGAAAAACGCTCAATAGATTCATCTATTGGAGATTATCAAACTCAAATAGAGCAAGTAAGCAAGGAGATTGAAAAAGAAAGAGAATCTTTATTAAAAGAAGGGGGAGTTTCTGTAGACACTTCTGCAAAAGAAATCTCCATCTCAAGAAAAGATGATTTGAAAGCTGATATTAGTGCAATCCAAGATACACTTGAAGCTATTCAAGAGAAATTTGATGATGGTGATATGACTAATGTTGACTTTCTCAAACTCTATAAAAAATATTCTAAAAAAGGTTATAAAGCAGAAAAACAACAAAATCTAATAAGTACTGGTGCTGATGACATGACAAGAGAAGAAGATAAAAATCTAGAATTAGAAGCAGATTTATACTCATCTATTGTAACACTTGACAATCTTGAATACAGCTATGAAAATAATGAAATTGAACAAATTGCTTATAGAAAACAATTAAGAGCTCTAATAAGAGGAATTTTTAAAGCTCGTATTCAATTGGAAAGAATTGGTTTCAATTTAGAAGAATTCATCAAAAAAGAGAAAATAGATGAGAGATATCCTAAAGGTATCCATCAACTTCGTGTTGCAGAAGGAGTTGAAATAGCGAGTGCAACATCCATACCATTTGACACTCTCAAAAAGATTCCAGCAAAAACTGCAGATTTTGTTTCTTCGTCTATTGAATTAATTGACCTGACAAGACTTAAATCAGTAGCTAGAGCAGATTTGCTTTTAGCAGATATTGATGAAATGCTTCACATCTTAAAAACATTCCCAGCTGTTCCTAAAGATTATTGGGTAACAGGGGATTTAGCAAATTGGCGAGAAATAATATCTAAATATAAACCTCAAGAGGTTATTAAGGAAGAGGACTGCGAAAAATTAGAATTTCAAGCAGCTCGTTGGTTAAACGATTTTAGAAGACTTTTGAAAGAACTGTAAAATCTATTTTTACAGTTTCAGATTCTTTTTCACTTCCTCTCTCATAACATAACATCAAAAGGTGAACACCTTGGCAAACAAAAACACAATGAATGCTACTTTCATTAGCATCCGAAAAGAATTGTTTGAATTAATCAATATGATTGAAATCAAAATTGATGTTAGTTACATTATAGAAGAGATTGAAGAGATATCGTATGAAATACAAAAAATGGGAAACGAAGGAGAAAGAATTGCTGAAGATATGATGAGATTGTACAAATCCCTTTTTAATAAATACAAAAACAAACTAGCTTCATTTCTAAGCTCTAAAGAAGCTAACCAAATCATTGAAAAAATACAAAATTGGTTAATAGTTCTTCCAAAACTTCTTTAAAAAATTGAAAAATGTCCAAAAAGAATTTGATTGGTTACTTTTATATAATTTCTAGACAATATTTAGTTGGAGATTGAATTGGGTTTACGAGACATTGAGAAAAAAATTAAGATAAAATCAGCTTTTCAGGTTAAAGAAGCAGAACTGATGATTAAAGAATTAGAACAAATGATAGACAATGTTGATCAGATTAAGAAACAACTGAAGAAGTTTGAAAGAAAATTTAGTGATAAAATTTCTGACAACAAAGAATATTATGAAAAACTTTCTGATCTTCGAACTGAATTAGGATTACCTACAGAGATTGGACGATTCGATTGGAAAGAAGCTCCAACACTTAAAGATAAACTTACAGGAAAAGGATTTTATGATATTTTAGCAAACGAAATTTTAGATTTAGGTCAAAAATTAACCCCGGAGAATGGAGGAATAATTTCTATTGGAGAATTGTTTACACAACTCAACAAAACACGACCAGGAAAAATGGTTTCAATTGATGATATGTATCGTTCTCTTGAGAAATTAATTAATTCCCAATTAATTACTCCTTACAAGGCGCTCGAATCTGGTATTAAAATCGTTGAATTTACAACAGTTGAATTCAGTCCTGATCATGATGTTATCTTAAGTTATGCATCCAGAGAAGGATTTGTAACGAAAGAAAACCTACTAATGCGTACAAATTGGGCAGAAGAGAGAATAGATAGATGTCTGACTTTCTTTGAAGAGCATGGTATGGCTAGAGTCGATAGAAGCTATTCAGAGGGCACGAAATATTGGTTTCCAGGTCTTATGGGGTACTAAAAACTTTATTTCTTTTCTATTCTAAAATGCTTTGTCAGCTTCAAATTGGATAATGGTTTTATCTTTATTCAACCATCTAGCTACTTTTTTTTCGACTAACATTTCACAAACAATTATTAAATCATCAGCTGGTAAATTACACCATTGTTCTTCAAGTTGTGTTAAATCATACAAAGAGTGTATTTCTACAACTCTTCCAGTATCAATCATAAAATCAAGAAGTTCATCAGCCCATTCTTCGTTAGCTTTCCAATAAATCCTCGCTCTGGTTTTCTTTTGCTCATCTAACCACTTTGCGATATTTTGTTTTACAAGATAATCTATTATTTCACGAGCTTGATTAAGGGATAGTTTCTTGTTGATTTTTGAGTTGTTGAAAGGATATTCATTCCTTAATTCAGTAATATTAATTATGTGAATAACAAAAACTCTAGAATAATCCAAGACAATTGCTGACCAGCTTTCTAGCCAAGATTCAACTTGGGAGTCTTTTTTAGGTTTAATGTACATCCAGGGTGCTTTCACCCATTTTGGAAGAGCATCTTCAAATTCTAATTCCAAAACAGCTCTTTGATCTTTTGAAAAATCTTCTTTTGCAGTTATTTTTATTATAGGCATCGTGGCTTTTAGCTCTTCCTCTGTTATTTCTAATCCTTTAATGCTAGCTTCTATCATTTTCAATTTATCTTCGTCAATTTCCTTTTCTTCTTTTAGTTTTTCAATGTCTATTTCAGTAGTTTCTTCTTCTTCTTTTTTCTTCTTTTCAAGGGTTGACATAGAAAGGACCTCTCAATCAAGCGCTTCCGAATTCTTCATTCCATCTATCATATCGTTCTACTTCTTCTTCACTTACTGAAGGATTAATTCCTTCTAACGCTTCTAGAAAATCATTTTGGGTAACTGCTCTAGCAGTAACTTCAGTATCTGATATTGCACCAGCCATATCTAACTCTCGTATTGGTGTCATTATTGCATCTCGACAAACCATTGCAATATCTGCGCCTGAATACCCTTCAGTAATTTCAGCTAAGACATCGAAATCTACATCTTCTAATTCTACTCCTCGAGTATTAAATTTGTAAATTGCTTCTCTTGCTGCTTGATCAGGAAGAGGGATGTAAATACGTCTTTCAAATCTTCTACGAAAAGCTCCATCCACTGTTTCTGGTATGTTTGTTGCACCAACTGTGACTATTCTATCAGTCTCAGAACTTGATAATCCATCCATTGAGGTTAATAATTCTGTTTTTACACGTCGCATAGCATCATGTTCTCCCCCTCTTGCACCTGCTAAAGCATCAACCTCATCCACAAATATAATGCTTGGTTGTTTTTCTCTTGCTAAAGTAAATAAAGTTCTAACAAGTTTCTCAGATTCACCCAACCATTTAGAAATAATTGACGCAGCACTCACATTGAAGAAAGTTGCTTCTACTTCAGCAGCTGTAGCTTTTGCAAGAAGTGTTTTACCGCATCCAGGAGGACCAAAAAGTAAAATACCTTTCCAGGGTCTTCTTGCACCAGAGAAGAGATCTGGTCTCATTAATGGTAGTACAATAGCTTCTCTGAGAGTTTGTTTTGCGTTTTCCAACCCAGCTATGTCATTCAGCATAACTTCAGGTTTTTCAGTTATTATAATATCAGCGATTGCTCCAGAAAGCTTATCATCTTCAACATCACTACCTGCAGTAGACTTTCTTTCTTTTCTCTTTTCCAAAAGTTCTCGTAACTCTTTAGATCTTGCAAGATACATCTCAGCTTTCTTTTTTAAAGAACGAGCAACCTGTGGATTGCGTTCAAATTTTATAGCTTTCATTAATGCTTCTGCAGCATCCAAATAATAGGGAATAGCTTCACTATAGTTTTTTTCCTTATCAAAATTATATGCTTTAATAGCAAATTGTTTCGCATGATCAATTAAACCTTGAGCCGACACGAAGGTCACAACCTCTAAACCTATTATTTCATTCATAGAATATAAATCGATTCATTTAATCTTATGACAGACTTATTATACACTATATTAGATTAATTAAGAAAAATACAAAAGGAAGGAAGGAAAATTAACCTTTATCTTCACTAACTTTTTTCTTCAAAGTCTCAAGCTCTGCTTCAAGATCTGATGTGTCTTCTTCTTTTTCATCAGAAGTTCCTACAGGTGTTGAAGGTAGTCCAGTAACATCAGGAAGACTGGTTGTTGTTCCAAGATCCATTTCTGCTTCTAGTTGAGCTAATTGTTCATCTATAGCAGCGTCATCCTCAAAATCTAAAATTCCTTCTGATAAACTTGGATCTGACAGAGCTTCAGTCATCATTTCAATTTGATCTCGTTGTTCCATAACTGTATCCATAACTCTTTCAGTTCTTTCAGGAGAAACAGTTTTGATTTTCTCTCCTACAACTTTTGTTCCCGCTTCCATTGCTTTTACTGTATCAGCAGTAGAAGTTGCTGTTTGGATACTATCAATTTGAGCTTGGAGATTCATTGCTGTATTATGAACTATATTTAACCTTTTCATGAAAACTGCTCTTCTTTTTAAAGCTTGCCTTGCGCCAGCTTTGTTACCAGACTTCAACATTTTGGATGCAAGAATTTTTTGTTCATCTGCTTGTCTCTCAAGATTTCTTGATTCTGCTTGAAGACGATTTTGTTGAGCTTTGAGTGTGGCAAGAGCATCTGCATCTTCCTTTCGTTTCTTACCAAAAAGCCAATTTTTAACCATAATAAACACCTTAATCTTCTTCTTTTCTCCTTAATTTTTGGATTTCTTCTTCTAAATCATCAGTTTCTACAACGCCAACTGATGGTAATCCTGCTTGAGTTGATACACCTAACTCAGCAGCTGTTTGTTCAATTAATCGGTCGACTTCTGAAGGATCAGTATCTGCAATTAGTAAATCATCAATACCGTCTTCAATAGTACCTGTTGATTCTTCTATTCCATCAATTGAAATTTCCAT
>JAEOTG010000271.1 GCA_016839985.1 Candidatus Heimdallarchaeota archaeon
AATTATCAGAAAAGAATTGGAAACTTACTTTAACATATTTATATCTACCGTTATCATTTTCTACGAAGAATACTTTCTCAATCCAAACAGCACCATCATCCTGAAATCCATCAATCTCTAAACAGATAGAATAACTCCCCTTGTATGGATTTTCTATTACTCTAGTTACATTCCAATCAACAGCAATAATTTCGTCTTCACCCACTAAATTATCAGCATCACCCACCCATCCATCGAAATTTGTTTCAAAATCATAATCAAACTGTTCAACATTGAAAACAAATTCCCACAAAACGATGGAAACAATAGAAAACAACAGAATAGTAGAAAAACAAACAGCTATTACTCTATTTCTTTTCTTCATGTAAATAATTATAGTATAAGCACTAATGAACCTTAATTTGTAGTAAAATACACATAAAAAACAAGAATAAAAGAAAAAAGAGAGTGGGTTTATACATTTGTTATGTATATTGTTTCCCAGGCTCCTAATTGGTCAATGTAGAACGATATAATAAAATCAACAGTAGTTGGTCTGTCTCCGTAATTAAATTGAATTGTGATGTGGTGATCTAATTCACTGGTTATATTCATTCCTCCTTGTATAGCAGCTACAGGATAAGCAATATCTTCATCGTAGTTACCAGCTTCTAACCAGAATTGATTAAATGTATCATCATATATACTATAAACCCAATCAATTCTACTATTTCCACCCCAATTGATCATGATTTCAGAAATTGTTATTGTATAAGGAACTAAACTTTCGAGGTAAAATGCCAATACTCCTCTTCTTCTGAAGAAGAATCCACCTCTTCCATCAATCGCAGCTGCACCATATTCTCTTATTACATCATTATCTATTGACGCAACAATTGATGAGTAATTACTGTTTGCAGCACTTGAAAGATCATATACTAGAGCTTCAATAGAGTAGTTATCATCGGGTAGCAAATAACTATTGAAATACAAAACCCATTTCTTCTGATGCACAACATATGTTGCTAATTGTTCAACACTTTGTTGATAAAAATAATAGTAATCACTACTATTTGCATCGAAGTAAATATCGAATCTATTAGTATCTATACCAGATGCATCATCTGCAAAAACTTCTATAACAAAATACCCACTTAAATCAGACTCATTAGCAGGAGAAATGAAGTAAGTATTGGGATCTATATTGTCTATTAAGTCGAATGCTTCACCTGAAATGTTAGTATTTCCAGCTGCATCTTTGACATAAAGTGTAAATGCCAATTCATCTTCTGCCATATACAATGTTTGTGAACCTAGTAAGTCATATTGAATTACTGTGGCTTCAGTGCTTGTAAAAACTTGATCATAACCAAAGACAGTTCCACTTAAAACCAGAGTCTGATTTATCAATGGGGATCCAGCATAATCTAGTGACCATGAGGCTCTAAGTGTATCCCCTGGATAAATGATTGATGCATTTAAGGATAAATCTACTGCAACTCCTACATTATCAATACCAAATGTTTGTGTTACTTGTTTACTCTGTCCAAGAGAGTCATTAACAGAAAATACCATCTCATAACCACTAGCATCTGAATAAGCAGTGGAATCAATATTAGTCGTGATTGGTTGGTTTTGTAATACAACAGTTTCATCAGGTAGAACAAAATCATAAGTGATTGGTGAAACTCTGAAACCTCCAGAAGCGATTGCTTGAGGATCTATAATACCACTAATCCAGCTACTATTAAGTGGATTTAAAACAAGAAAATCTAATGGTTCTATAACGTTAATATATTTCAAATTGTCTTGAAATGGCACAACTTGATCATTTTCACTTGTCATCTTCACTCTAAAAATATTTGATCCTTCAACAACATAGTCTTCAGGATTAAAAACTACAACTAAATCTAACCTTTCAGCTGCATCTACTTCTAACGGAAAGTCAATCCCTTGAACAAGTGTTTCATTGATAACTACTTCATCTCCACCTGAAGTTGCAACTGTAATATTTAATGATTTAATCACAGAATCCGCTGTACCTGTATTCTGTAGTGTTACATAGGCTATATCAACCACTGTATCACCATCAGTATCAAACCATTGAACTGTGATGAAACTTATACTTGAGCTCCCTCTAAGCATGGGAACTACAACTACGACAACTATCGCACTTGCTGCTACTACTAAACTAATTAGAAGAACTGTAGCAACAACTGGTGAAACAGCTCTTTTTTTTCCTTTTATTTTATTTAACATACTCATTCTTATACCTCAGAACGGTCACTAAAGATAATAAGAATTTAATGGTAATAAATTTTTTCGATGTCCTAGTGAAAAACAATAGTAAAACGAATAACTTATAATACCAATTTCAAGTTCTGTGAACGGTAATAATGGCAAAAGAGAAGAAAATTGTTGTTAAAAAACAAGCTTACATTGTAAATGATGAGATTGCAGACCAAATAAGAGCAAAAATGGAAGAAAAAAACAAACTTTTTTTCAACATTATGGGATCAATTGGAGCGGGAAAAACACTTCTGCTTGAAAGAATAGCAGAGAGATTATCTTCTAAATACCGTGTTTTTGTAATAAATGGAGATGTTGCAACTACCATTGATGCTGATAGAATTGCTAGACAAGGGGCAACAACAGTTCAAATTAACACTGGTGGAGGATGTCATCTGACTGCTAAATTAATACTTAGTGAGTTAGATAAGATTGATGTTGACAATTATGATATCTTTTTTGCTGAAAATGTTGGTAATTTAATTTGTCCATCTTCATGGGATATTGGTGCGCAATTAAATATAGTAGTAGTAAGTATTACTGAGGGAGAATATGTGATAAAGAAGCATCCTATTATCTTCAAGGGAGCAGATATAGCAATTATAAATAAATGCGATTTAGAAGGTTCTGACTTTGATTCCAAAGTTTTAAGAGAAGATGCAGCAAAAATCAAATCTGGGATGAAAGTAATATGTACAAGTGCAAAATCAGGTTTAGGCGTAGATGAGTTCATTAGCACTCTTGGTATAAAAAATCCATAGGAAGAATAAAATGCACGAATATAGTCTTGTTATAGCTATTATTGATCAAGTCAAAGAAATAGTTAAGCAACATAAAGCAAAAAGTGTAAAGAAAATAACTGTTTCAGCTGGACCTTATGAAATGGTTATTCCAGAATTGCTCTATGAAGCATATGATATAATCATTGATGAATTGGATAAATTCAAAGAATCAAAATTGGAATTAATCATGAAACCAGCTGAAATTACTTGCTTAAACTGCGATTATAAAGGGGAACCATCAAAGGAGAAAGAAGAAGAATTTGCTTTTAATTTTAAATGCCCAAAATGCGATTCTCGAGATACTCATCTAAATATGCAATATTTAACTATTGAAACGGTAGACTTAGAACTGTCAGAGTAATTTAAAACTGTATTTTTAATCGTTGTTTGGAAACATATAAAAACTTCAGACATAATTAATCAAGTATGAAAGTGTGGAAAATCATAGGTGGACTTATTCTAGGAATTATTTTTGGACCTTTGATTATTGCATTGGGTCTTGCAGTAGCTGCGATTGTACTAGTTATAGTCTTAGTGAGTAAAATATTTAGATTCATTACTTTTGCTGGTTTCAGAGAAAGAAGAGCGAAAAAGAAAAACAAAGAGCAATAAGATTTTTATTACCCTATTTTTCCAGTTTTTACTTCCATAATTTCCTATTGATATTTGCCAGTCTTTCTCCTTTGTTAGAGATTAAAATATCATCTTCAATCCTTATACCAAATTTGTTAGGAATATAAATTCCTGGTTCATCAGTATGAACATTCCCATTCACAAGAGGATTTTTATTTCCTTTAACGATATAAGGATCTTCATGAACCTCTAAACCCAAACCATGACCAAGTCTATGAGTAAAATATTTCCCATATCCAGCATCTTCTATAACGGTTCTTGCTGCAAAATCAACGTTTTCTGCAGGAATTCCTTCTTCAGAAGTACTTAACGCTGCTTCATTTGCTTCCTCAACTATACTATAAATTTTTAGAAATTCTTTGGAAGCTTTACCAAAAACTGATGTAATAGTTATATCTGCAAAATAATGATCACATGTTGTTCCTGCATCAATAAGAACTATGCTATCTTTCTTTAATTTCTTTTTAGAAGGGTGACCATGAGGAATAGCACTATTTTCATCAAATTGAACTATAGCCCACCCAGGTTCATTAGATAATGAACTCATTTGTTCTTGAACAATTTTCAAGGCTTCTAACTCACTTTGACTTTCTTTGATAATGTCAAGAGTATTGATAATCCCCTCTGCAGTACAATTAGCAGCTTTTTTCATTCTTTCAATTTCTGCATCATTTTTTATTGATCTTAGCTCTTTAACAAATATTCCACCATTAATAAAATTTGCATAAGGAAATTGTTTCTTTAACCTTATATATACATCAAATGGTGTTGATGATTCTAATGCAATTGTTTTGATTTTTTTATCTGTAGATTTTCTGAGAACTTCATATGGATTCTCTTCTTCTTGCCAAGTAACTACATCATCGAATGTTGTTTCAATTTGCATTCTTTCTTTTTCAAAAGAAGGAGCAATTAATTGAGTTTGATCATCAGGAAAAATAATTCCACAGATTAATCTCTCACTTAATGAGAAGAAACCTCTGAAAAGATATCCGAAGTTAATAGAAGGTGTTATAAGAAAAAGGTCTATGTCTTTCTCTATTATTCTATTTTGTATTTTCTTAGATCTTTCTTCAAAATTTATTGCTTTCACATTTATCGTGTATTCTATTTACTATTTAGATTTTTTGCAATTTTAAATTTAAATTTGTCAAAAATGATTTTTGCAAAAACTTTATTGAATATTAAAAACATTTACTCATATGCATCTTTCTTTATTGGATACAAGACCTTTCAATAAATTTGTAGAAATGGAGCTTGAAAGAGATAATCTTTATCGTTCTTTTACCAAATTAGATGAACCTAAAGAAATTTCAGAAGCTTGGATATCTTTCGCTGAATCTTGCTCAAAGAATCTATCAGTAATAAACAATCTTGCAGATATGTCTGTTGAGAGAATTTTTGATGTTTTTATTGATTTACAGGAGGGTAAGGATAATCCTTTAGCACTTCATGAATTGTTGTATGGAGATTTTCGCAATCAGCTTATGGCTCTTAATAAATTCGAATTACAATTAGGTATTCTCACCTATGTCTATTCTCAAGTGAGGAACAGAGGAGTATTCAACTTTTCTCCCTCAACAAGTCAATATTCTTATTATATTACTGCTAAAGAAACAATAGATCGAATACTGTATCGCTTTATGAATGATGAGTTACCTGAGGTTGAAAATGAAGGTTTAACACCATCACCCTCAAGAAATGAGCTTTTACAAATCTTAATGCCATTTGTACAATTAGAGAATATGAAAAGGCTTTTACCAATTTATGATAGTTTACCAGGTAGTGAAGAAAGTCCTATTGTTCTCTCTCGTAAAGGAGAGTATGATTATCTTCAAGGTATGACATTGTTAACAAATATCATTAATACCTCAAGAAAAGCATCTGAAGATTTCTGGTGGAGTGATCCAATCTCTGAATTAAGCATCCTTAACCACGCAAAAGAGCATTTTGAAACAGTAATTGAGCTATGGAATAAAATGCCTGAAACTCTAGGAAACAGAGCTTTGGCTATTCAAACTGAATTCTTACCAATAGTTGATGCTCAAAGTGCAATTTCTTTGGTTCATCATTTCAAATTACTAGCTCAAAATGCAATGGAAAGTGGTGATATAAAATACGCTTCTACATATTATAGTAAAGCTCTTAAAGAATTTAAGAAAGCGAGTAAGCTACTAGATGAATCTGGATCACCAGAAAGCACTGTAATACAAAAAAGTCTTCAACTTGAAGAAGCTGAACTGTCAATTTTAAATTCTCTAACTGAATTAGCTGTCAAGTATTCTGAAATAATGGATGATCTATATGCTCAAGAAACTGATAAAGCTGCTAAAGCATGTGTTGGGATAGAAAAATTATTGAAGAAAATTGAAGGTGCAGGATCTCTGCCATACATATATGGTGTTAGTGTTATTTATTCTTCTGTTTCATCTATTATGAATGATATTCTAGTTCAAGATATTTCTCATTTGAATATCATAGATCGACTAGTATCTCAATTTGATTTTCCATTAAAAGCTATGAGTGCAGCATTATCAGAAATAGATGTGGAATTTCTAAAAGTTAATGATAATAATCCACAAGGAAGTTATAAAGAATTACAAGAACTAGATGAGAGACTATCATATTTAGAAAAAGCTATAGAATTACTACCAGCATTTGTAACAGATAGAGATCCTAAAAGACACAAAATTCATGCAATAAGATACTATTTACGTTCGATAATAGCAGAGAATAAAACCTACATGTATGCTGATAATAATATAGTTCTAGATTTAATTTTAAGAGCTAGAGCTCATTATTATGCTAAGAAAGCTGAACAAAGTATTTCATTGATAAAGAAAAAAGCTAGTGAGAAAGAATTAAAGGCTAGTATAAGTGAAAGGATGCTAGAAACAAAACAAGCTGGAATGGTTACCGAATCTAGTTTAGTATCACTGGGACTCCAGTCAAACTATAAGAATGAAGTAAGAAAGTTTTTTGAGGAAGTAATTGGTTTAATGTCTGAAACTGAGGAATTGCCTGAATTTATGGTAGAGACAGTTGAAGCGCAATTAAACGCAATGACAGATTTCCAAGAAATGTTAGACTTAATTTTAATAGATACTCAAG
>JAEOTG010000038.1 GCA_016839985.1 Candidatus Heimdallarchaeota archaeon
AAAGATTCCTCATGAAGCAATTAAATACTTAAATGAAAAAGATGAAAAAATGAAAGCTTATTACTACTGTCATTGTCCTTGGGCTAAAGAAGCAATCAAAGATGAAACATCTGAAGAAATACCAGCTGTTTTTTGTAATTGCAGTGGTGGATATTATAAGAACTATTGGGAGATAGTGTTAGATCAACCAGTAGAAGTAAAAACTGTCAAAACAGTACTAAAGGGAGACCCTTACTGTCTTTTTGAAATTCATTTACCAGAAGATGTAGTGAAAGATTTACCTTCATAATCTCTTTCTTTTTTTATAATTTTAAGATTTTTTTCTAAAAAGACTTTTAATTTTTATTCCTTTCACTTTCATAATTATTCCTGCAAGCAGAATTAATCCTGCAATTGATCCTCCTGTTATGCTAATCCATAAGTAATTCTTATTTTCTGGTTCTCCATCAAGAGTTAGTGAATTTGCGTAAATATTCATGTATTGAGTATTTGTTGTAACATTATAACCTGCTCTAATGAGTTCATCTCGTGTTTTGTTTAACCAAACACCAAAAGCTTCTGTTAATCCACTATTGTCTGAACTATCAGGATTTAACGAATATATTTCTGTATGTCCTGTTAAATTAGCTGTTTCCATGAGTATGTTCTTTGCAGACCAATAATCTAATGCAACTGGATCAATCCCAGCAATTAGAACATCCACTCTTGTTGCAGCACTAGAGCTTGTATAAGGACCCTCTGATAATGAATTCTCAGGATTTGCATTTATCCAAATAGCATCGATAATATTCAAAGTAGGAAGACCACATTCAGCCATTAAAGTACCCATCCCTCCAGTAGCAACTTTATCATGTCCATTTCCAAGGGTCTCACTCTGTACTCCCATATAGTTCTTTAATGTTGCAGTGACACCATATCCTGAATGGGATTTAAGAACAGGTAAGTTAATGACTTTTAATTTCTTTTCAAAACTTAATCCATTCCATATTCCTTCTTTGAAGCTAACATTTGTTCCATAATCTGTTTGGAACTTTGGATATGAAACAAAAATCTCTGTTTCAGCATCAGCTGTAGAATTAAGAACATAACCATTATTCATGTCTCCCAATGAATATTCATCTACTTCAATTCCCCTAATATAATCCCATAAAAATGTGGAAACCTTGTAAGAAAACGAAAATGTATCAACAACATCTTGAGCTGATTGATTCTTATATTCTGAATTCGCATTATCCCAATCCAAGCTTCCACGACCTTGTCCATTATCTGCTACAATTATTTCTCCACTAAATCCATCAGGATGATCAATAATTGCTTGAATGAGCTCTTTCAACACATCTGTGTTCGTTCCGCCACGTCTATCCCACTGACAATTTGTTTTTAGAAGAACTACATCAGTTGATGCTATTAAACCATCCATCCCTTGAGTATCACCTTCTGTACTAGATTGATAAAATGAAAGATTATGAGAACCCATAAAATCTATTAAATCATTAATATGTGCAACATCAAGTCCATTAACAATATAAATATTGGAAGAGTTTCCAGCAACTGATTCCATTGATTTAATATCCAGACTTACTATTTCATAGGAGCTAGTTACTTGTAATATGATTCCTGAGCTTATTGGTGTAAAAATAAGAAAAGCAATAAGTAGAGGTTTTCCAAAAGATAACAAAGTTTTTAGTTTCAACCAAATCATTGAGAGTGAAAAAGCTGGAATTATTGAAGCGAAACTGATAGTGATGTTTTTCAAAGCAGCACGTTGACAAGGATATACAATTCTTGATGGTTTTGCACCTGTTCTAAAAATAAACCACAATAAGTTAAACAAACCAAAAATAAGAAGACTATTCTGAATTTTGTTCCATCTTGTTTTTTTCAGTTTTTGATTGAAAACTATTGAATAATCACATTTTTTGATTTTTGTGTTATCTTTTGGAGATTTCATTAGTAAAATAGTAAAAGCTTAAATCTTGATAAATTTTTTCTGAAAAATTGAAGTACTTTTTTACATAGTTTCCCCTAAGAAAGTGTAAGAATCAATAAAAAGAAAAAATCAATTTATCAACCTACATCATTTTTTCACGAGATAGTTAGCAGTTAAAAATCTCTTGAAAAACATTTACTATTATTAAACAATTAAGATTTAACTTTTAATTACCTAAGCTAGTTTTATCTCTGCAGCTTGTGGTCCTCTTGGATCATCTTTGATTTCAAATTCAACTATCTGTCCGATTTTTAGAGATTCAAAATCTGTATCTTTCAATTCAGAGAAATGAAAGAAAATTTCATCTTCCATTTCTTCAGATTTGAGAAAACCAAAACCGCGGTTATCAATTTTCTTAATAACTTCGCCTTTCAATATTTTCACATCTTTTAATACTATTACTGAACGTGAATTCTTCGTGAATTACATATAGTAAGTCAAAGAATTAACGTTTCTAATCACTTTCTAGTGTTCTAATGTATAAATCTTAGGGTAGAACCGTTTTTTTTTGTTATTTTGTTGCTTTCTTTTCTAAATATTCTATTATATCACTCTGCAAATTTGTTATAGCTGCAATAATAAGTAAAGCACTACTAAGTATAGCAACAACAATTGCAATATGATTGTTCTCTGTGAATACTAAACCTAAACTTCCTATAATTCCAGCAAATCCACAAATAATAAGAACAATAATATCTCTACTATAATTTTTTAGTTTATTTTGTATAACTTCAGATTCTTTTTGAGTCATAAAGCTATTATTTCTTGTAGAAATAAAAATCTATTGTGAAGATTGAATAGCTTCCTCAAAATATTTGACAGTCTTATAATAGTTCTTAGGTATACTCTCTTCATTGTATGATTTCATATTGTGAATTAGCTCATTTACAGTTTTTACACCAAATACAATTGAATCTGCTCCCATATCAAATCCATAGTTTAAACAATCTGCAGGAGTAGCTGGTTCATCTAACTTGATAGAAATTTTTCTCCCACCACAGAAGTATGCAGGATAGTTTATTCTTTTTGTACTAAAGACTTTACCTTTCAATAGATTCTTAATGCTAATAACTGCTATGTTTTCTTCTTCGCAAACTTTCAATAATTTTTTTGTTGATTCTAAAGATCCTGTGGCAAAGTTGAGTGGAAACATTATAACATCAAAATCTCTATTCTCGATCATCTTCATGAGTAAGTCTGGTTTGTGTGCACTTATACCAACTGCTTTAGCCTTTCCTTCTTTTTTTAATTGAAGAGCATAATCTAGAATACCTCTCTTGATAACATTTTCAAAATCATCCTTATGAGTAACAAACTGAATTAAAGCAATATCAACATATTCAACATCTAAACTTTCTAGCATGCTATCAAAGGTTGATTGAATTTTATTTAATGAACGAGTTTTTGAATGACCATTAGCTTTCTCGTTATAATAACTACCAAGATGAGTTGTGAAAGTAATCTTCTTTCGTTTATCTTTAATAAATTCTTTGAAAATTTGGAAGAAATAAGGTAAATTAAAGACAAGATCATAATGTGTAATCCCTAGTTTATAGGCTTCCTCAATGATTAACTTTGAATTCTCATCTCTAGATAGATTCTTTAAACTTCTAACACCTCTAGCAAAATGTTCTATACCTAAACCTAGAGAACTAAGATTAACTCCATTTGATTCAAGTCTATTGTTTGAATTTCGAATCATAGCATAAATGTGGAAATATTACTGTATAAAAAGTTGTATTTATTATGGATAAAGCATCATTTACACTCTTTTAACTATAAAATCTTATAAGTAACTTTTTTAATCAAAGATTGTTGGATTGTAACCTCCATGACTGTTGAATATAATGAATCAACTTTCAGCTCAAAGATGATAGCTGAATATGAGAAAATAGCAGAAGAAAAAATGATTACTGTTTCAGATAATTCTCAAATTCTTGTTCTTCATACAAAAGCTCAAGGGAAAGATAAAAGTAAATTTAAGCTAGTTGTTATTCCAGGTTGGGGTTCTATTGTACTGGGATGGGATGAATTCTTAATGAAAGCAAAAGATTATTTTGATATTTACTATTTAGAAACGAGAGAAAAGAAATCAAGTAAATTAGCAAAGAAATCTAAATGTACACTTGATAGAATGTCTTCAGATCTAAAGGAAGTACCAGAGATTCTAAAATTAAATCCCAAAGAAACAGTTTTCTTCAGTTCTTCATTTGGAGCGGTATTAAATGCTGATGCATTGAACAAGAAGAAAGTCGATCCATTTTTAACAATTTTAGTAGGTCCTATGAGTAAGATAGATATGCCTTTCCCTTTTAGATATCTGCTTTATATTGTCCCCTCGTTTTTGTACCATCCATTCGCACCTATAGGAAGATTTTGGGTTAAAAAATATAAGAGTGAGGATGAAGTTCAAGCTGCTAAATACTATAGAGTAATGGAAGAAGCAGATCCAAAGAAATGGAAAAAATTCCTTACAAGGTTTGCTTTCAAGAAATTTTGGGACACTTATGCAGGAATAGAAAGTAGAGTTCTTGTTATTGATGAGAGTGAGGATAAACTCCACAGAACAATCGTTACAAATAAAATTGCTTCTTTGATAAAAAACTCTGAAATTGTTGATCTAAAGACAAATAAATTTACTCATTCAGCTGGTATTGCAGATTTTATAAATAATAAACTTTCAGAACATTAAACTAAATTTAATATGACTTAGCTAGTATGCATCACAATTCTTTTATTGATAATCATCCAGATAAAACTCCCAACGTTGTGATTTAAATGAATGAGGAAGAAATACAACATACAGATCTTGGAAAAATCATTTTTGATGAAGTGATGGAAGAAATAGAAGAAGAAATTGAAGATAGTTTAGGGGAATTAATTACTGAAGAGAAATTGAAAGTGATAATTGAACGAGTTCAGAACTCTGTTAAGAAAAAAGTAGCTAAAACAATTCCTGAAGATATTTCAGAAGATATGAATGAAGTACAGAAATTCATTATAGGTGAGAAACTAGCAAGAATAGTAACAAAAGAAGCTAAGAAAGTTCTAGCTGATTTGGTTTCTGAGATTGTCGAAAAAACCTATGAAGTTATGTATGAATTAAGAAATGAAATTATAGAAGAAATCTTTGAAGAAACTGAAATAGAAGAAGACGAAGAAGAGGAAGAGTAATAGTAGATAGAGTTTACATACTAGCCACTCTGTCTTTTTTCATTTATTGAAAATAATTTACTTATCTATTCTGATTTTTTAGATACTTTTTTAATAGAAAGTTACAAACCTTATTTAGTTACTAATGCTTATCAAAGGTTTGTACTTGCTTAAGAAGAAAGATCTCAAAAAAGCATCTTTTATGCTTACCAGAGCTTTTCATTATGATCCTCTGATTTGTTTAATATATCCTGATGAAATAGAAAGAAGAACATATTCTCCATTCCTTTGGGAATATCTATTACTCGATGGTATTAGGTATGGTGAAGTGTATGCACCTACTAGTAAAATAGAAGGAACAGCAAAATGGTTACCTCCTCATAAAGAACATATGAATACTTGGCGTTCTTTAAGGAGTGGAGCATTAACCATGGCAAGAATGGCTTTAAAGCAAAAAGATGAGAGAGCATTACCAATGAAAAAAGTGGCAAGGATTACAAATCATATAACAGATCTTCATAAAGAGCTTGTTAAAAAACCTCATTGGTATTTAGCTAACATAGGAGTTGATCCAAAAAATCAAGGTAAAGGATTTGGGAGTAAATTAATTAAACCTATGTTAGAAAGAATTGAAAGAGAAGGTTATCCTGTTTTTCTGGAAACTAATTTTGAAGGAAATGTAGCTCTTTATGAACACCTTGGATTTGAGGTTATAGATAAAAGATCAATCCCAGAAACAGATATTGTTAATTGGGCAATGTTAAAGAATATTTAATGATGAATTCAGATAAATATTATATATTTCATTAAACAATGTTAATTATAAAGGTGATTTAATGATTGAAGAGATAGAATCTCCTTATCTGAATGATGAGATTAATCTATCTCGAACTACTCCTTTTCATGTATTCATCGAAGTGATGAAGGTTACAGCTTGGAAAAGATTTGCACATCATCCTACCTGTAGTCAATATAAAAACCACTATTATAGTATAGGGAAGCTTAAGTTGTGCGTTGGTTGTACTAGCTTATATTCCTCTATTATTCTATCATTGATAATATATATGACAATACCAAGTATCTTCAAGACAATACCTTTAATTCTAGGAATACTTTTTTTGTATGGTTGTTTTTCAGCTCTTATTCATTTTGTAGTCCGACCTTCAACAAAATTGATGAAAACTATTTTTCGAAGTTCAGCAGGTATAGGTCTTGGTGCATATTTGGCACTAATATTCTACTTGAGATTATGGTGGTTACAGATTATTTTATTTCTGCTCCTCTTAGCAGGTTTTGTTGTGTATGGATTAATACGGGGAAAAGGACATAATCAGAAAAAATGCTGTACTTGTCCTCTACATACAGCTGAAATTCCCTGCAATCCAGTTAAAAATACGAACATAAAAGTAAGAAAACTAAATGAATTAGTTGCTTCACAATTAAGAGAGAAAAATTCTTCAGAATAAATCATTGAACCAATCAAATAGATAATCCCAGATATATTTGATGAAAGTTTTAACATCAAATTCTGCAGGTCGTGCATCAACAGTATCGATTGAAGAGCTACTGCAACAAGTGCTACTGTCACAAGTACAGCAGTTATTACAACTATTTGAACAACTTTCTTCACAGCTGGTGCAAGCTGCTCCACAAGTAGCACTACATATGGCATCCGCGCAGTTAGAGCAAGCTTCTGTTAAAGCTAGTAAAATGACAAAAATTATCCCTCCAATAATTAAGAGAGATCCTACAATAATGGAGACTAATA
>JAEOTG010000272.1 GCA_016839985.1 Candidatus Heimdallarchaeota archaeon
ATTTACTAAACTTCTTGAGAATAGAAGTATCTCCTGATAATTGGAATTCAGTAACCAATAATGTACATAGATTAAATAGACTATTAATCTGCACATAAAATTCAATTACTTCAGTTTGAATTATCTGTTCAAACAGAAGCTCCGCTTTTCCTCTCTCTCTTGGATCAGAACTTTTCATATATACTAATGCTTCAGACATTCGTAATCTATTTCGTACAAAAGCTGTTTGAGCTTCAGCTTCAGTTTGTTTAAGTATCTCTAAAAATTTTTTTGCCTTCTCAATTTCTCCCTTATTAAGATAGATAGTTATTATATCTGTTAGTACGCGGGCCTTAGGACTACTGTTCCTAAAGAATTCACCTAATTCGAAATCTAGTAATCTATATTCTAGATGTTTATCTTCTTCACCAAACAATTTGTATGTATCTGCCAATGATCTTGCTGCCATCTTTTCTAAAAATTTTTTTCTAAGTTTCTTTGCAATTTCCATGCACTCGTTAGCAGTTTCCATTGCATTGTTAGTATCACCTTGCAAAGTTTGTGTATAATTAAGGAAGTTAATAACAAAAAAAGACCACCATTCATTTCTCTTTTCCTTAATATATTCAGAACCTACTGAGAAATATTTTAAAGATAAATCAAAATTCCCTAAGTAAGTGTGAAACAATCCTTCAATAATTTTGCATGAACCTAAATATGCAAACTCAAATCCTCCCTCTTTTGCGAAATTTGATGCTTCTTGCATTTTTGCTAGTCCTAATTCAAATTCACCACTCATTGAGTATAATTTTGCAAGAGTTATTAAAATATCAAGTTTAAATGAAGGATGTTCTTGTTCTTCAAGTAATGCAAAAGCTCTCTCTGCATAATTTATCCCTTCTTCATAATGACCTAACCAGAAGCAAATGTAGCATAAACCATTGAGAGTTTCACATATCTTTCCTACATCATTAGTTGTTTCACGAAGTTCTAGACTCTCAACTAGAGATTCATAAGATTTTGGATGATCATCAGTTTCAAAGAAATAAAGACCTTTCAAGTAAAACAAATATCCCATCAGTATATTATAATCTAAAGAATCTTTCTTCAAATTCTCTTTAATTACTTTTCCTGCTTCTTTTATCGCTTTAAGATATTCGTCAAATTTTAGAGAAAAAAGATTCTTATTCAATAGATTATCTGCTTTCTTTAATAAAATCTCAGCAATTAGACTCGACTCTGAGATTTCAGTTTGTTTTAGTAACTCATCACATAATTTCAAAGATTTATCATATTGTTCAATAGTAGTTTCTTCTCTATATTTACCAAAATTGGGATAAGTTTTAATTTTCTCTATATCGATAGGCAGAATTGATCACCATATTCAAACATCCTACATTTCATATCATCAATAATAACTTTTCTCAAAAATTAACCAATAACAATGTATCTCCAACAAATCACATAATGTTTATTAAATAACAAAAGATTCCAGATTAATACAAAAATGAGTGAGTAAAATGTCTGAACTGATGAGTAATTCACTTTTCAGATTCATGTCGTTTCTTATTTCAATAAGAGACATATTAGTAGATCTTGATAAAGTAGTCGAAGAAATTGGAATAAAGTCAGGAAATGTAGTTTTAGATTATGGATGTGGTCCAGGTAGTTTCTCAGTTCCTGCAGCTAAAATTGTAGGTAAAAGTGGAAAAGTTTATGCTTTAGACATTCATCCGCTTGCACTAAAGTATACGAAGAAAAAAGCTCAAAAGAATGAACTAACCAATATAGAATTTATACTATCTGATTGCGATACAGGTTTAAATGATGAGAGTGTAGATATTGTTCTTTTTTATGATATGCTTAAAAATTTACTAACTCCCCAAAAACAACTAAAAGAATTGCATAGAATATTGAAACCAGAAGGAATTCTATGCGTAAAAGATGTTCGCTTTAAAGATGAAATTCCATCAATGATTACAGAAAATAATTTCTTCAAATTGAAAACAAAAAGTAAAAAACAATTTTTATTTGTAAAGAAGTAGAATTTGTGGAACCTTGCAGCAAGGTTCTGTTTCTTTGCCACAAGGTTATCATTCAAGAACCACGAGTATACAAAAAGATCTTACCTTTACTTCCACTGGAACTTTTTGTTGTGTTTCTTTCTTTTTTTTATAAACAAAATAGATATCAATCCTAAGATAGAAAAACTGGTTTCACAATAATCCCCATAAGGATTATTATATTCCATACCACATATAAGGTAACCTGCTGCTCTAATCCATTCACCTGCTTCACATAAATCAAGATCATATGTAAAAAAGTAACAATCAATATAAGGACAAAGATAAGGTGATATA
>JAEOTG010000273.1 GCA_016839985.1 Candidatus Heimdallarchaeota archaeon
CATTAACATCTGTTGAATCAGCTGTTAACATAAAATGGTCTGAAAACCAAGCATGAGAAAAGCCTTTGTTTTCTGCAAATTGTACCATTTCTTTAATCTGTTCAAAATTATAACCAAATTGAGGTTCAATTTGTAAACCAAAAGTAGCCATAATACATCCTCTGAAATGATGTTAATAAATAGTTGGGTGAAAGAAATTATACTCTTGGTATAATCTCTTTTTTGAATATTTTCATCTGTTCTAATTCTTTTTGATAAGGAAACATAATAATGAAATGATCAAGGTTTAGATTTTTGTATCTTTTTAGTTTTTCAACTATTTCATCCTTTGTTCCTACTAGAGCTCTTTCCATTCCTTTTTCAATTTCTTCTGCTGATACTTTTCTTTCTTCTGCACTTTTGAGAATTGCTTCCTTCTTAGCTTCCTCATCTGGAAAGACATCAGTCCAAGCACCATAAGATTTCTTAATCTTCGATGGATCTCTACCTTCTTCTTTTACTATACTGTCAAACTCATCAAATTTTTCTTTCAGCTCTTCAGGTGGGATAGCCCATACATAATTAATTCCTTCTGCATATTTTGCGGCTAGCATTGTCATTTTTGGTTTACCTGATCCAAGACCAATCCAAATAGTTGGATGAGGTTTTTGGTAAGGTTTAGGAGCCGCAACAGCATTTTTAATTTGATAATATTCTCCTTCAAAATTAGCTTTTTCTTCAGTCCATAATTTCTTATAAATCTGAAGAGATTCTTCTAATTGTTTTATTCTAACTCCAGCAGAAGGAAATTCAATTCCATAAGCTTCATATTCCAAAATTTTCCAACCTGCACCTATTCCAAATTCAACTCTACCTTCAGAAAAGTGGTCTAAACAAGCAATTTGCTTCGCTAAAACAGTAGGATATCTATAAGAATTACTTAAAACCAAAGGACCTATCCTTAGTTTCTTAGTATATGATGCAGCAGCTGTCATTGCCATAATGCACTCGAATGAATTTTGATCAATAGAATCTGCGCGAAGCATAAAGTGATCCGAAAACCATGCATGAGTGAAATCTATTTCCTCTGCATATTGTACTATATTTTTTATTTCATCAAAATTAAAACCAAACTGAGGTTCTATTTGAACACCATAGGATTTCATAATAATCAATTTTATTAAGAATTTATAAACATTAGTTGTTCTTTAAATCCAAAAAAAGGAATAAATAAATATGAGTTTCCTAGAATTATTAATAATGCCATTAATAGAATTCTTTGATAATATTGATAAAGAAGATTTTCTCTGGGGCTCAGTAGCATTTATTCTAATTTTTGTAACTGGTTTTGTTATAGGATTTGTAGTTAATTTACTCTGGATAATTATAATAGCTGCTATATCTGCTGGACTTTTTGCAATCTGGTGTTTCCTATGGATTTTTGCAAATTGGCATGAATGGAGGAAAGAAAAAGAAATTCTAGTGGAGTTACCGAGTTTCCCTGAAAAAAGCTTCTGTGATATGTGTTCCAAAGAATTAGAAGGTGGAGAAAGAAAAACTGATGGTGAATTCTTAACAATCGTCTGTCCTCATTGTAATGCTGAAAACATAGTCTCAAGTGAACAAAAAATACAAGAAGTTGAGAAAACACTTGAAGAAGAAGCTGAAGATTAATTCGCTTCTAAAGATTAGTTTTTTATAATAGAATAGGTTTTTCTTAATTGAGGACATTTGGTAGATACAGAGGGACTTATTGGTTTCATTTTTCAAGCAGGGATAGTGCTTCTAATAATTGTACTATATTCTGCTAGAAAAGCTTCACGTAGAAAAAGAAGTAATAAAATTAGACAACAAACTCAACACCATCAATATGCTGTTCAAGCAAGTCCTCAGAGATTTTCAACAAGAGAATCTCGTGATCTAGATTGGATAATAAAAGAACTTCAAATAACAACATTTTCTGATTTAGAAAGAAGAGAAAATGGTTTTCATTTTTATGTTCCAGAAGATCATCAGTATTCTTTATTCTCTTCACTAAGAGTTGTGGCTTCAAAAAATTACTTAAAGATATTCGCAAGTTTAAGAAAGACTCTTCCATCCACATTAGATATTAGAAGAAGGGAAAGTGCTTTAATGACAACTTTTCCAACAGAAATCAATATACCTATGATAAGTAATGTCTATCAAGTATTTTCGGAATCTCCAGCAATCTGGGAGGAAGTATTGAAGAACGAAACATCAAAAGAACAACTTCTAGCAATTAGAACATATC
>JAEOTG010000039.1 GCA_016839985.1 Candidatus Heimdallarchaeota archaeon
GTACATAGTAAGAGATAATAACAACACCAATCACTGAAACAGCTAAACCAGAAACAAGTTGTAAAATGAAGTTACCTGTATAAAATGAATATACAAAACATGCTATAACTACTCCTCCCATAATTACTTGTTGAATCATATTTTCCCTATTAATAACCTTACGTTTTCCTTCTGGTATACCATGCATAATATCACTTTTTACTGAAAAATATATACTTATTTATCTTGTTATAGTCACATTATGGTAGAAATAAAATTAAGAAAAATTTAAAGGAGAAGAGTTCTAAATTTACTCTTCTTGTTTTCTTTTTCTTCTTCTCAAAACAACGATAGCTTGGATTACTAACAGAGTTCCACCTATACTTAGAAGAGTGAGTGTATCAAAACCAGTTCTACCTGGAGGTGGTAAAATTGTAAAAGAATAGTTCAAAACTGTTCTATAGAAAGTTCCATTCACATCCACTGCACTTATGTAGTACTCAATGATGGTTCCTTCATCATATTTCTTATTCAGTGAAAGATGATAATATCCAGTTGTTGCATTATAATCCATAATTAAGGTAAAGGATTCGATTTCATAAGTTTCGTTTGTTATTGGTATTTTTTCAGTATATGTAAGGTTAACATGAGGTCTTCCATCAATATGCTGTAATTCTGTTCTATTTGTAATTCTAATATATATTAAATAATCATAATCTTCATAGAAAACATTTGTCACGACAGTTGTATCTACATTTTCTTCTGTTTGTGTAATTGTTCTAACTTCAGGTGTGGAGAATATAATAGGAGTTTCTGGAGAAGAAAGAATTACATATGTTTCATTCTTTGTAGAAAGTTGAACAGTAGTGCTATCAACTAAGAATTCTATCATTATTCTATAAACTACTGTATAGTCATATGGATATGCTGGAATAATTCCTTTATATTGATTTATCGCTCCGATTGAACCTATAGGTGCTTCAGATGATGTTATATCATCATTTATCCAAGTTCCATCATGATTCAGTTCATATTGAAGATATACATCAACATTTGAACCTGCAGGAGCAAAGATTTGAGTTGTAATCTCTACATCATCTAAATCAGTGGGTTCAAAAGTATCTCGAAGATTAAACTCTATTGAAGGTTGAACTTGATATTGACTATCTAAAGGTTGGTAATCATAGATACTATAAATAACAGAGAAAATGGTTACACTATCAATAAATATGGGGGAGCTAGTTGGTAATCCTTCATAATAATTTCCTTCACTAGATTTATTGAAGACTCCTAAACAACTATCAATTCTCGCAAAATCTCCAACAGTTAGGAAGTTATTCCTAGATACTATGAAATCATTCGATTCAATTAGAATAATAGCTTCATTAGTAATATCATCAAAAGTATTTCCAAGAATCATAGGTTTGAAACAACCGATTATCTGAACTCCGATATCTAATGCCCTATAATCTCCTTCTTGAATAATCAATGATGTAGAGCTTCGAGCAATTACTCCAATTAATGATGTATTCAGTTCGTTTCCAAATAGTTTAACTCCTTGAGAAAACCAGACACTTATACCATAGACAGAGTCAAATACTCCATTACTTGCAAGAACAAGATTAATAGCAGACCATATTGAAAGACCATAGGTGGCATTTATCGCACCGTTTGCAGAAATTACTGAATCCTTTGTTCGCTCTATATAAATTCCTGTAATTGTGTTTTCTATGGTGTTACCTAGGACTTGTATTACTCTTGAGAAGATAATCCCTATTCCTTCTACAACATCATAAAACATATTTCCTACGATAACAGATGCTTTGACATCATACAGTGTAACGCCCATTTTCACATCTGTAAAATTATTAGTAACTATCTCAGCATTCCAACAGTTAATAACCTCAACAGCCTTATTTGGGATATTTTTGAATTCATTTTCATAAATCTTAATAGCATCAGAACTTGTTGAAGAAACTGCATCAGTAACATTGTCAAAAACATTTTCAGTGATGGTGAAAGGAGATTCGTCTAATAATAAACCTTTAACACTATTTTCAAATAGGTTATTTACTACTTCTGTGAGTGATGTATCTAAAGCTTCTATACATATTGATGTTATCTCTGTAAAATTATTATAAGCGATTATGCTGTAATCTGCTTCATCCAAATATAGAGCTCTCGAGTTGTTATCAAATTCGTTTTGATCAACAAGAATCTTCGATCTTTGTGCATAGATAGATGTTCCAGTATTCACAAAATCATTCAGAAGGATATTAGCTATTTGTGTCATAAAATACAAATAAATTCCATTGTTTTCTATATTCAAGAAATCATTATCTTCTATTATTGTATTTGTTGAACCACTGATACTTATTCCAAAGGATGAATTTGCAAAGGTATTACCTGTTATAGTTGATGTTTCAATCGTTGAAAATGTTATACCTGAACTAACTGATTCAAATGTGTTGTCAGTTAAAACTACTTCATCCATATCTGAGAATGTAAACTCAGTAAAATTGAAGAATGTGTTTCGAGAGATCTCCCAGTCAGCATTTATTGATGTTATTGCTGCATTTTCTACTTTACTATCTATTATTGTAACATCAGATCCAGGTCTTCCATTTAACACAAAATCGTACTTAGAATCTGTAACAGTTAAATTGCTATTTTCAACATATAATATTCCATCAATTTTAAGTTGAAAATGGTATGAATCATTTGAGTTAAAATAAACTGTTGAATTAATGATTCTTAATTCATCTCCATAATCAACAGTTTTTGAATCATATAAAGTTATAACTTGGTTAGTTATTTCTTCTACAGCTTTTTTTACTAATTCATTATTATTCGGAGGTGATAACATAGCTTGGCTATTCATAACGCTCCAAAAAACACTAATTGTAAGTATACTGATAATTAGAATAACTAAAAACCGATTATTCTTATTTTTCGAAAATTTCATTTAGGTTAACCTCGAGCAAACACTTTAATTTAGAAATCCGAGAAAAAGGACATTTTTAAAGTTTCTGTAAGAACTGTATTTTTTCTAATTTAAAGACTTAAGCCTTGAGATTACTTTTCTAGTTAAATACTAAAATTTTGCGCCACAACTTGTACAAAATTGTGCATCCGTTTCAATATCAGAACCACAATAAGTACATACTTTTGTTTGTGTTGTTTTCTGGATATTTTCAGTAGGAGTAATTGCTTTATATTGACTTGTTGAAGTGTAAGGCTGTTGTTGATATTGATAAGACATTTTTTGTTTTCTTCTCATTCTATACCTACTTATGAGTAATATTATAGCAAAACCCGCAAGTCCAATTCCTATCCATGTAAACAAGCTGGAACCTGATAGTCCTGATGGTTCATATGTAAAGGTGATTACAAAACGTAAAGTTGCATTGTCCATGTCAGGATTAAAATTAATTACTACAAACTCATATTGTTGTCTATTTTCCAAAGAGTAATTGAACTGACCAACAGTAACATTTTCTTCCAGCTCATGAACCAAAATATCTTGACCTTCAACATATTTTTCGGTTTCACCAACATCCGAAATATAAAAATCAACCATTTTATCTGAATTAATATTAATAGCAACTGAAGTATTTACCGCAGGAGTTCTTTGAGTTATCATCCATAAATATCTATATTCCAAAATGATTGTTTCATCATATACTGTTTCAGTCTTAGGCTCAGCAGAAACCAAAATTGAAGTAATTAAGAGAGATAAAAGAACTATTGAGAAAAAAGCAGACCTATTCTTCATAATAAAAACCTTAGATATTTCTTATTTGTCATTTTAATATATTGGGTTAAACTGGTTATCAAAACAGGTTATTTAAAACTTCTCAATTTCATTAATGAAAAAAAAATTCTGCTAGTTAGGAATAGCACCCCTTACAAAATATTTTTTAACGGAAATGAAGAGATTTTTCTGACTGAATTGAAAGATGAAACAGAATTGCAAGTAGATTCCTCAGTTGAACAAAAAAAGCAATCATTAAAAACAAAATTAATTGCGATTGCTCAAAGTGGAGGACAAAAGTTATACTGGGATTATAGTAATTTACTTGCAAAAGGAATTGGAGCTACACATATCCAAATGGCTTTTATTACAGCTATTCAAAATTTGGGATCAGCTCTATTGCAAGGTGTTTTTGGACGATTATCAGATAATTTTGGAAGAAAAATTATTCTGTTTCTTGGCTTTGTAGTAGCAACGATTTCAACTATAGTTCTTGCTTTCATTTCCTCTCCGGTTGTTTTCATGATAATTGTTGCATGTTATTCGATTGGTCTTAGTATGATAATTCCAAGCTGGATTGCATTATTAGGTGATATTTCAACAGAAAAAACTAGAACTCATCTAATAGGTACCTTGAGCATGATTGGAACCATATTTTCATCTATAATTATGCTGATTCTAGGATTTATTACTGACTACCTGCCTTGGGATTTAGTACGAAAGTATAGATCAATGGTTTTCATAGGTTCATTCTTCTTTGCCATTGCTTCTCTCATTATTTTAAGGTTTAAGGA
>JAEOTG010000274.1 GCA_016839985.1 Candidatus Heimdallarchaeota archaeon
AATAAAGTACTAGGGGAAGCACGTGATTTCGTAACAGAAATAAAAGGGATTGTCTCTGATGCTGAAGGTTTTGAGTACATAAAAATGTGATTAGATTACTGGAATATTGGGCAGGATTATTGCATAATGTAATAATCAATATTTCAAAATTATTGTGGATCATAATCCTCAATGTTGTAAAGTGATGTTATTCCTTCAAATCAATAAAAGAAATGGAGAAATTCAAAAAAGATAAAGAATAGTTAATGTTTATGTCCTCAAAGAATTTCGGTAAAGAAAAGAAAAAAGTGTTATACCTTTCAGATGAAGAATTTCAGAAAATTCCAGAAAAAAACCTTAAGGAAGACAAAGAACTACTGGCTACACTATTTGTAATATTAAAATTATCAGATTTTCTTTTATTTTAGTATCTTTGTTAACTTCATAATATAATACAGTTCCGAGACTTGGTTTATAAGGATTGACTTTGTTTTTTTGTAGATGATAATTCGAAAAGCCAAAACAGAAGATGTGGATGGAATATACGAAGTCTTTTTAGAATTGGCTAAATCAGAAGACACTGCTGCAAAAAAAGCAGCGTTATTTTTCTATAAAATGCGTAAACGAAAGAAAGATTTTGAAATAAATGTTAAAAAAGAGTTATTGAAAAGTATTAGAAAAAGAAATTCCTTGTATCTTGTTGTTGAAATTGATAACAAGATAATAGCTTACGCTTTTGCTAACATTCTTAACGTGAAGGATAATTTCTTTGAAGTACCAAAAATTGGCTATTTCAATGCACTCACTGTAAAAAAGAGATATCGAGGGGGAAAAATAGGTTCGAAATTAAATCAAGAGATTGAAAAATGGTTCAGGAAAAATAATTGTAGACATATAAGATTAGAAGTTTTTTCTAATAATCCTGCCAGCAAGATTTATAAGAAATGGGGATACAAAGATGTTGTACATAAAATGTGGAAAAAACTCTGAAAAAGGCAATGTTATTAGACATACAATCAGTTGTACAAAAGTGCTGGATATTGCATGTTTGGTAGATGACTCTAACTAGAACTCAGAGGCCTCCGGGGTGCATTTTTATCTATTTTTTATCACAAAATAAACAGATTTGTTGGGTGGCAACGCCTTAAGAATTCAAGATTGATTGATGAAAAGTAAGGAACAGTAAATACAAAAAGAAAAAATGCTTTTTGAAAGGAACTAATTTCGGGAAATTATGTGGTCATTTATCATAGAAAGTTATTTAAATATTTGTTTAGATATATGTGCATATGTCAAGAAAACAACTTATTAGGACTGCTTTACTCATTATTCTGGCTGGCGGTTGTTCTGGTCAAGCAGGAAATATTAATAGGCCAGTAACTCCTGTCACCCCTAATCATGCATCAGCACATGCTGTAGAATTAGAGTCAGCAGAAGTACGGGAGCCAGCAGAAGTACGTGCGATTAGAGATTGTAGGCCACTCGGGCCGAGAGATTGGCCAAGGTGGCCAGTTGGTTGCTTGCTTGAAAATATAAGGTCAAATTGCGAGGACCAGAATCCTAATCCTGAGCAAATGGAAGAATGTGCTGGAGAGGCAATTGAACGGGTAATGAGTCAGACTCAAGATAGGCAGATTACAGTTACTATTTCACGTTATCCTCAGGAGATATTTACTAATATCACTGAACCTTCTGATGCAGATATAGGATCTAATCTATTTGGGATTTCCTCCTTTAACAGGGAAGATCCTGATGTAGTGGACCGGGTAACATTACAATCTTCTGAAAGAGACGATTCTGGAATCGTATTCTATGTATCTAGCTGGAGGGTGAAAGCTTCCTCTGCAAATGGTCATTCGCTTGATGAGGATCATTTCCTTAGATTCAATTTTGATGGAACAACTGAAGGAGATCTATCTGTTTTGGAAAGAAGGCTTGGAATAAGTTACTTCAGAATTGAGCTCGAAGGAGATACGATCACAGCTCATTTTACAGCTCCAAATCCACTTGAATGAATCCAAGAGAACAAGAATGCTGCAAAATCATTACGTCGATTTAAATATAGTGTAGATGCAAGTTGATCTTAGGTGTTTGGAGTATGGTTCGAACGTCAGAAATGGCTCATCCCCGGGGCATGGTTTATTTTCCAACCATATGGTTGGTTTCCAAACCTTTATAAAGATTGTCTGTTTTATTTATTCATGCTTGGTGTTGAATTTGAGTTGTTGAATGCGTTTCTCATGCAACCTTCAAAAGAACTGTATGGGCGTGAGATTGAAAGACTAGCTGGAACAACCCATGAACGGACAATAGTTTATCTAAAGAGATTAGTCGATAAGAAAATTCTTCTCAGGAAAACAAGAGGGAAGCAAGTTTTCTATAGAATAAATAAAAATAATGAAATGGTTCTGAAAACTCTTTCTATTGCTGAACTAAAGAGAAGAGGTAAATTCATCAAAGACAGCAAACTAGGCTTTGTAATACAGGATCTGGTTTCCGAGATTGTGAAAGAACAGCCGACTTCAGTATATTTTACTTTATTATTTGGATCTGTAGCAAGACAAGAGCATAAAGAAAACAATGACATAGATCTACTATTTGTGCTTCTTCGGAATGGAAAAACAAAGAAAAAGATAGAAAAAACCATAAAAACCAGAGAAATTATTATCGGGAAGAGGATCTCGCTTCATACAGTAACTATAGATGAAATTGAAAAACGATGGCTTAAGGAATCGGCATATCTTAATATCTGGACTGATAGAATTGTGTTTTTTGGAGAGGAAAATTTCTGGAGATTTGTATTAAATAAAGGTGAGCCACAATGAAGGATAGATTAGAGAAATGTTTTAAAGGTTCGAGAGAAATGCCACCTAGGCTCCCAGGGCACATATTTACCCACTTACTATAATAAATAGACTAGATCAGATACACCAAAAATCGATAGGTATGTATGATCTGTTTGGGGTGACATGGACCTATTTGGCCCCACAAAAAATTTCACACATCTTCTCAGATTCCGGATGATAGATCTCAATTGCGATCATTTTGTA
>JAEOTG010000275.1 GCA_016839985.1 Candidatus Heimdallarchaeota archaeon
GGAATAATTGAATATTCTTCTATACCTAATGGATAATATCGTTCTAGAACTTCAACGGAAGTATTCCTTGTATTAGTCATGTGACTATGTTTAGCGTTTGGAGGTGTATAATTTTTCCCAGCCCCTATACCCCCAGCAATGGTTTCATAATAAGTAAATTGATCACCTTTAGTGTCTAGACCACCTATTATTATGTTATTCATGGTCCCACTACTAGCTGCGGGAACTTCCTCTGGAAACAACTGTGAAAATGTTCCTAACATTACATCAGTTATTCTTTGACTTGTTTCAACATTCCCAGCAGCTACACCAGCAGGAGGGATGGGATGAACTAATGTCCCTTCCTTTGTTATAATTTCCAAAGGTTCGTAGAGTCCATGGTTAGTGGCATACTCTCTAGAAACTAAACAACGTAAAATATAGTATGTAGCTGAAAATGTTACAGCAAATGGAGCATTAATGTTTCCTTCTACTTGGGGATCTGTTTTACTATAATCAACAATCAGTTTCTCTCCTTTTCTTTCTAGTTCTGCTGTAATTGCTACAGGTTCGTCTTTTACTCCATCATTGTCCATATAATCAGTATAATTGACTTTAAGATTCTCGGGAATTCTCTGGATAAGTTCCAAAGAAGCTTTCTTAGATCGTTCATTAAGGAAGGCTATAATCTGTTGAACTCGTTCTAGTGAGTATTTCTTGAGAAGAGAATGAAATTTTTTCTCTCCAATTTTGGTAGAAGCCAATTGAGCTTGAATGTCTCCTCTTCTCTCCACAGGTACTCTTATTTTTGATAGGAAATCATTGAACCAATCATTGTTTAAAATTCCATTTCTCTCTAATACTATTGGATCTATTACATATCCTTCCTCTTCCAGAGTATATTTTCCTCCTGGCATAGACCCCGGGACAACACCACCAACATCTGCATGGTGACATCTATTTGCAATATATCCAACTAGCTGTTTATTGAAGAAAATAGGTTTTACAACAGAAATATCTGGTAAATGTGTTCCTCCCAAATAAGGATTATTTACTATGTATATATCTCCATTAAGTATATTCTCCTTACCAAAATATTCGATAAGAGCCTTTAATCCTTCTGGCATTGCTCCTAGATGGACCGGTATATGTTCTGCTTGTGCAATCAACCTACCGTCTTGATCCATTATAGCGCTTGAGAAGTCTAGTCTATCTCTGATGTTAGGAGAAAAAGCTGAACGTTGAAGTACTATTCCAGTTTCTAATGCCACATTTGTTAGTGCTTGATTTATCACTTGGGCTTCAATTAAGCTAAATCTTGAACTCATTTCTTTTCCTCCAGCGTAATATATCCCAACCTATCTACTATTCCTTGAACTTCAGGAGGTATTACAGTAGTTGTATCCAATTGATCTATTATACATGGACCCTCTAGCACATTGTTCATTAGAAGTTTCGATTTTGCAAAAACAGGAGTGTCAAACCAAACCCCATCAAAATTAACCTTGCGATTTTTCTTGTAGGAATCTTCTGGAGGTTTGTGTTTACCTTCAGTAAGAACTGGAAGTTTTATTCTAGGAACAACTCCTATGCCTTTTACTGAAATGTTTACAATCTCCACAATCAGTTTTTTATCAAACCAAGAATAATTCTGATTGTGTAAAACATGAAACTTGTTTACTACACTCTCAAGCTGATTCTTATTGAATGGAATATTAATACTAAGTGTTAATGAATCAGATTGTCTTCTATATCTCATATCGATTGAAAAACCAAACTTTTGATTCTTTTCCAAAACTTCTTCATTATTCAATGTTACAACCAATTTCCTCTTTATTTCCTGGAAGTTAGAGTTGATTTCATCAAAATCTAAATTATCTATAGTTTGTAAGTAGGACTGGGTGATTTCATGTTTTATATCTGAAGTGACTAAACCAAATGCTGACCAAACACCTGGGAAAGGAGGGATTATTACTCTACCCATTTCTAATTCTTGAGCAATATCCCAAGCTTGTAAAGGGCCTGCACCACCAAAACCTAGCAAAGCGAAATCTCTTGGATCTAGACCTCTTTGAATTGTTACGACTCTAATCGCATTTGCAATATTGTTATTCAGAATCTTTCTTATTGATATGGCTAAATCATCTACTGATTCTATATCAAATGAGAAAGGTGAAGATTTAATTTCATCAAGCAATTTGTTAAGCTGAAAAACCGATTTTTCTTTGTCTATGTTCAAATTTCCTGCAAAATTGTCTTGATGAACATAACCTAAATATAGGTTTGCATCTGTTAAGGTCACTTTTTCTCCACCTAGTGAGTAACATGCTGGACCTGGATTAGCTCCTTGAGATTCTGGTCCAACTGAAAGAAGTCCATCCTTATATTTTGCAATTGATCCACCTCCACTACCAATTGTTTCAACATCTACCATGCTTGTTACTAGTGGAAATCCACCAAAATCTCTTGAACGAAGAACTATTGGTCCATCGATAAGTGCAGAAACATCAGTAGATGTACCACCTATATCTAGAGAGACTAAATGAGTTCGTTCTAGATGCTTTAAACTGTCTGCTGCAGCTAAAACTCCACCTGCTAGACCAGAATAAAGAGTTTGAATTCCTGTCTTACCTATTGTTGAAACATCTGCCATTCCTGTATTTGATTGCATAATAAGTAGAGGGGCAGCAACTTCTTCATCAAGTAATCTTGAGTTTAACTTTGAAAGATAGTTATTTACAACTGGACTCACTTTTGCATTAACTAGTGTAGTTACAGAGCGTTCATATTCTCTGATTTGTGGACTTATTTCTGAAGAAGTAAAAACATGAAAACCCTTGTTTGTGAGATAGTTTGCAGCTTTTAGTTCATGCGAGGGATTTAGAAACGAAAACAGAAGTGATATAGCAATAATTTGTGTAGATTTTCCTTGTAACGATAAAACAATGTCTTCCAAAGAAGACTCTTCAAGTGGAACTAGTATTTGTCCTTGACTATCTAACCTTTCATCTATTTCAAATAGGAAATCTTTGGAAAATGAAAGAGGGTATTTTTGTTTGAACTTAAGATTGTATAGCTCTGATCTTTGTTGCCTACCAATTTCAATAATATCTTTGAAACCTTTAGTTGTTATGAAAGCAATTGAAGGACATTTATCTTCTAGAAAAGCATTTGTACCGATTGTTGTTCCATGAATTAGAAGCTCAATGTCCTCCTTACTGAACTTGAATAAACTCATTGCGTCTTTTAGTCCTTGAATAATACCAATGCTCGGATCTTCAGGAGTTGTAGGTATTTTCCATGCATTTATATGGTCTTTAGACACAACTACAAAGTCAGTAAAAGTACCTCCTGTATCAATGCCAATTCTAATTGGTTCTTTAATATTAGTTAGATTCACAAGCGTTCAAAATAAAAAGTCAGTTTGTAAATTTAAAGTTTAGGAGATAATCATCCATTTTGCTAGAGAAATTAGAATATCGTCTAGTTACTAGATCACTCAATTTTGTAAGTTACAAAACAATATAAACATTACAAAGGTTATTTTCATAGGTGTTTCTGCTGCTTAATAATTTTTCACGAATTTGGAGACCTGCTGTTTATCAAGGAAAAATGAAGATGAAAAGTTATTTCGAAGGATGGTATTTCAAAATAGTAGATAAAACAGAAAAAAACATTTATGCTATTATTCCAGGGATTTCTTTTGATAAAGAAGGAAATGCTCTAGCCTTTATTCAGTTTTTTAATGGAAAAGAAGTTACAATGGATTTTTTATCTTTTAATAATTCAGAATTTCAATACTCTACGAATGAATTCAATGTCAAGATTGAGAAAAATTCTTTTAGTTCAGAAGGTTTTGAATTAGATTTTAAGAGAGAGAATCTTAAAGTTAAAGGAAAAATAGAATTTAGCGGAATAAAACCTTGGCCTGTAA
>JAEOTG010000276.1 GCA_016839985.1 Candidatus Heimdallarchaeota archaeon
AAATTATCTAGTAACTCAGGTTTAGTCAATTTGATAGTTTTTTGAATCTCAGAAGGAATTTGATCAAAAATTTCATGCAATAATTGACTTGCTGTAACAAAGAAATAACTCCAAGTGTGTTTAGGATAGTGAAAAGAGCTCTTCCTTTCTTTTAGAGTTGTGATAATCCAATCAAGCATTTGAGAGGCAGATCCATATTCTTCTAAAGAAATCAAATGTTTTGAAACATGAAGATAGATTAAAAAGCCTGAATCTTTTATTTCTCTTTCTTTGCATATTTCAAAAAGTGTTGTCATTTCTGGAATTTTCTTTAACATAAGAATAAAAAGTTCTAAGCTTTTGTCCCAATCCTTGAATTCACATAACTCGCAAAAATCATTTATTGTAGCTATCATATGATCTTTCTTCTCAATTTGCTTATCAAGATAGATATTATCAATTATTTGTGCTAGAAGTAGATATTTCTTATTCTCAAATTTTTCAGAATATGATTTCAGCTCGTTTAACAATTCTTCAGTTTTCTTGTCTTTTGATATTATTGAAGAAATGATTTTGTAGTATATACTCTCTAAAATTTTTTCTTTGTTATCTAATTTTAAGGCTATTTCATGTAATTTATGGTTTAGGTCTCTTTTTTGCTCAATTTCATCATTATGTAATGATAAAAATTCACCTTTGAGTTGTAACCATGCAAATTGATAGAAATAATCCCACCAAAATCTGTTATCTCCTATCTTCAGAAAAACATCAATCATGTTTTTGAAAAATTCAGATAATTCAGCATTACTTATTGTAATCCCATATGCATGCTTCAATAGGTTAGTTAATGGAAATATATCCTCTTCATGTCGTAAAGATAAATCAAAAATTGTTATTGGATCACTCTGAAAAAGCTGAAGAAAACCATCATTGCGTACAAAACCATAGTGTTTTTTTAGAGTTAATGCAGAACTAAGTAATTTTGATTTTAGTAATTTGAAATTCTTATCTTGGTTGAAATACTTGAATAGATTCAATTCTGGAGGTTGTTTAGGGAAGTAGATAGAAGCTTCAGCTGCTGGACAATTAACTGCTCTTTGGATTTCAAGTAGAACAGATTCAACATCTTCAACATTGCTAATTTTTCGACCTTTATCTTTTGTAAGTACACCAATAACTGAATAATAAGGTGATATAGTGGAATGAAGAGATTGAGATATGTTTTTCTCCATTTTGAAATCTTCTTTCATTAAAACATGAATAGTTTCTTCAGCAATCTTTAGTTTCAGAACAAAAAAACATTTTTCTTCTTCCTCAGTTAAGCCTTCAATTTTTAATTTCTTTTCTTCTACACTTGTCTTTGCTGCTTTATCTAAAATTCTCATAAAATGCGAATATGAAGTAGAAGGATAACTATTAATGGGCGAATATAAAACATTCAGAAACCATTTTGTTGCAGAACTATCTTCATAGATTTCGATTGATTTGATTAAAAATGGATCAAAAAGAGCATCAAATGGCATGTAGTAAAAAATTAGGCTTGAAATTTCGGTTTTTTTGAGCTGCAGTAAAGGTTGAATTTTCTCATATTTCTTCTCTTTTACATATTGTATTGCTTTATCCATAATCTCACTTGATTTCTCAAAATCATCTATATCATAAAAAGTATCTACGAGTTTTTGGCATAAGAATAAATATTTCTCTTCATCCATCCATCGTGCTGTTTGGAGAATTAAATCAGCGAAACCATGGAGGATTCCAGGCTCAGTTAACTTTAGAGATTTTGCAAAAAGTGTATCCAAGTTTGGTATTATATCCCCAAAAAGGTGAGTTGCTGTAGCTAATTGATTTAACACTGAACTGATATCATCTTTTATTTCTTTCATTCTTGATTCTTTATAAGAAAGACTGATAGAACTCATTACTGTTAGAAGATATACTATTATCATAAAAAATGAAGTAAGGTCTTGTGGATCTTCTTTTATTTTCTCAAACCAATTTAAAGTTGCGTCAAATCCCTTTTCATAATCATCTAGCTCCCAGTAAGATCTTGCTTTCAATTCACATATTACTCTAGAATTTTCTTCGTTTATATCAGAGTGTTTACTAATTTTCCTAATTTCCTTTAAAACTTCTTTAAATTTCCTAACTCTGAATTTTTCAAATGCTAATTGTACTCTGATTCCTACTTCAATATCAGCAATTTTCAATTTTCTTGCGAGTTTCAAGCTAAGAATTAGATTAGATATAGATTCCTCATTTTGATAGTTGGATATTTGTGCTCTAAGCAAATGTGCTTTCATTTTGGTGAAATCATCTTTCCATTGAGTAGCTAGATTGAATAAAATTTCACAGATTTCTTCTGATTTTTTGTATTCTCCATTATTTAGAAAATCTTGCCCTTTTAACGCTAAATCAATAACAAGTTTTTCATTGTCATCAGAGAAATCAAATTTATAGTTCTTTGCAAGTTTTTTTATATCTTCCACACTATAATGTTCTATTTTCTTTTTATTCTTCCTCCTCTTATTATTATCAGTGTGAGTAGACAATCTAATTCTAACCTTTTTAAATGATTATCTTCTTTAAAGTCGATATATCAAGCTTTTGCTTCAACAAATTTTCTACTACGTATTAAACTTCATTAATACATGTTTTTGTTATTGTAAGTGCTTAAATTGAACAATCACAGCTTGTAGAACAATAGTTTTGATAAATAAATTTTACTTCTACAAAAGTTTTTAAATTTAACATTGTTAATTGTTAGATAAGGTGGATTTATGGGGATAGATTCAGGGGAAAATGAAAAAGATCTAGAAATCGAGCTTATTGAGAGTCTTATAGATAATGGTTTGTATGATGAAGCTCTATCGTTCTTAGATAGACTATTCAAGAAATATCAAGATGAATACTTTATCTATCTTAGAGGGAGAGTCTTTTATCTAACAGGAAAATTCCGTCAAGCTATAGAGGAATTAACAACTGTTATTACACAGGATTCAGACTTTTGGGAAGCTTATCAATTATTGGGAGAGATATATAGATCCACAAATCAACCAGAATTAGCAGAAAGTTATTATTTTAAAGCTACTTCAATAAATCCTAGAGCTTATCAATCTTGGTTGGGAAGAGGAAAGTTAGCTATTCAACGTGGAGAGCATCAGATAGCTGTTTTAAGTTTTGAAACATATTTGAGGATTCAAAAAGAAGATTCCGAAGTATGGAGATTATTGGGTAAAGCATACAAAGAGATGGAAAATTATACTTCTGCAATCGACGCATATAATGAAGCAATAGAACTTTCTCCAACTGAACAAGAGATCTATGAAGAAATTGGAGACTTATACTTAGCAATGGGTAGAGCTGATTTAGCTAAAGAGAGGTATCTACAGGGTCTGCAAGTTGAAGTGACAACTAGACCTGTTAACAAAGAACTCTACATTAAGTTGTCAAAGTTATATATAGAAGAAAAACAACACCAAAGAGCATTCAATCTATGTAACGAACTCTTAGCTCTTCAAAAAGATGAACCTGATGCTCTATTTATATCAGGAATCGCATTGGTCCGTATGGGACAAAAATATGAAGGTACTAGAAGAATAAAAACTGCATACGAGATGGTTCAGAAGGAAGAGTTTAAAGAATTTCTTGATAAGCTAGAAGCTGAAATCTATGGACCAAAATATGCATAAAGTCCTATAGAATAAATTAGTATTAGAACCACAATATTGTGAAACAGATGTTACAATCTAACAAAGAAACTAAATTCTTCCTCAAAATTGCAGAAGCTAATTTAGCACGCTATTGTTTTCTTGTATGGGATTTCTTTACTTTTCCTGAATTCGTAAAACTTGGTTTGATAGAGAACACACTTCGTTCAACTTATGAACAACATACTTTTCTTTATGGTCCTCCCAGGGAGAAAATACTGCAGAATTTTAATCCCATAGGAGAGTTAGTTTTATCCTTCGATGCTGATTGGATACCTTATATCGAGAAGTATTTTACAGATTTCAATTTACTAGTTCAGGTTGAGGAAAAAACCAAATTTAACACTTTCTTGTGTATGCAACTACATGAAGATCAATTTAAACCTAAAGAAAATCATATTTCAAGTGAAATAACAGAAGATGTTAGAAGAAAGATGCATTACAAAAGACAACTGCATCTTTCACGCGGATTTGGTGGTGTAGGTATTTTGGAAAATGATATACTAGTAGGATGTGGATTTTCACCTCATGTAGTACAAAATGAGAATTTCTCCTTTGCAATTGTTAGAGATATATGGGTAAAACCTGATAGAAGAAACAAAGGTTTTGGTTATGATTTGAGTTCTAAAATTTGTGAAGTAGCATTCAAGAAAGGAGTAAAAACGATATTTTTATGGGTAGAAGAGAGAAACTATCCTGCAGTAAAGATTTACAAAAAACTAGGTTTTCAAACAAAGGATAAATCTATTTCAGTTGTCTGTAAAAAGAAGAAAAAGAAATAAACTAAAAAAATAAAAGAGAGTTATGTGGTTCATTAATGATACTGAAATTAAACTTATTCAAGGAGATATAACTAATTCTGAAACAGATGCAATTGTTAATGCTGCCAATACAGGTCTTATTTTAGGTGCAGGAGTTGCAGGGGCAATTAAAAGTAAGGGAGGTTCTGTAATTCAAGAGGAGTGCAATGAAATTGGACCTATAGAACTAGGAGACGCAGCAATAACTACAGGTGGTAATCTTATCGCAAAATATGTAATTCATGCGGCTTCTATGCATTTAGGTGGGAAGACTGATGACCAATCACTAAAATATTCAGTCTGGAATAGTCTAAGGGTAGGCAATAGCAAAAATATACAATCGATTGCATTTCCAGCAATAGGAACAGGTATAGCTGGTTTTCCCATAGATGAATGTGCAGAAATCATGCTAGAAGTATTTAATAATTACTTAAAAACTGAGAATCATGATTACAAATCGATTGAAGTAGTTCTTTTCTCAGAGAATGACTACAATACATTCAAAGACATTTTTATTAAATGCTTTAAATAGCTCAGAGTCCAATAAATTTTCTGAATTGTTTTTCTAAATCTTTTTTATCTACAGGTGTATTTACATCTGAAACAACAATAATGGGAGTTTGCTCTTCGATTCTATAAACATCTATTACATCTTGAATTTCTTCTGCAATAGAAGCAGAAATTATTATTAGGGAGTATTTCTCTTCAATAGCTTTTTCTAAAATTTCCAAAGCTTCTGATGGATTGGAAACCTCTTTACCAGAAACACCTATTAATTGAAAACCACGTACAGTTTCCCTTGCTCCTAGAACAAAAGCTCTTTTTGAAGATCCTAATATCTCTTCCATTAACTAGAATATCGAGTGAATGGTTTAAAGTTTTAGCTTTTGTCTCCTAAATTGTTTATTAAATAGTATATTCTTTGAGAAACAGTAAAGTACTTAATACTTTATCATTAATTTATCAAAATGACTCTCATAGAAGAAAGTGCTCGTATTGTTTCAATAAAAGGGTCTACAGTACAAGCAAAAGGTCTTTCTTCTTATAGAATGGGAGAAATAACATATGTAGGAGAAGAGAGACTTATTGGTGAAGTTATTGCCATAGAGCATGATACTGCAACTGTTCAAGTGTATGAACCACTTGAAGGATTAAGAGTTAATGATCCTTTATATCCTACTGGAAAATCTCTCTCTGCTGAACTTGGACCTGGTTTATTAAGTAATATTTTTGATGGAATCCAAAGACCTCTTGAAAAGATAAAATCTATCTCTGGTTCAGGTTTCATAAAAAGAGGAATTCGAACAAATGCTCTGGATAGAGAGCAAAAGTGGACATTTGAACCTAGAAAAGAGTTAAAGAAGGGAGAAACCATCAAAGGAGGAGATGTTTTAGGAAAAATTCAAGAAACAGAATCAATATCTAGTAACGTTTTAATCCCTCCAAATATAAATGGAGAGCTTGTTGAGATTATAGATAAAGGTGAATATGCAGTCTCTGATACTGTAGCTGTTTACAAAAATAAATCAGGATCAAAAATAGATTTAACAATGATGCATGAATGGCCTGTTCGAATTGCTAGGCCTTACTTAAGCAAATTACCTGTTAGTGGTCCATTAATTACAGGACAAAGAATAGTGGATATGTTCTTTCCTATATCGAAAGGAGGAACAGCAGCAATTCCAGGAGGTTTTGGTACTGGAAAAACAGTAATCCAGCACCAGTTATCAAAATGGAGTGATGCAGATGTTGTCATTTACATTGGTTGTGGGGAGAGAGGAAATGAAATGACAGATGTACTTCGAGAATTTCCAAAATTAATTGATCCACATACAAACAATCCTTTGATGGATAGAACACTACTAATTGCAAATGTTTCCAATATGCCAGTAGCAGCTAGAGAAGCTTCTATTTACATGGGGATTACAATGGCTGAATACTATAGAGATCAAGGATTCAATGTTCTTTTAACTGCTGATAGTACAAGCAGATGGGCAGAAGCTCTAAGAGAAATATCAGGACAATTAGAAGAAATGCCTGTTGAATCTGGCTATCCAGCATATTTAGGTGCTCGATTAGCTAATTTTTACGAAAGAGCTGGGCAAGTAGTTGCATTAGGATCTCCTTACAGAGAAGGTTCAATAAATATAACAGCTGCTGTTTCTCCACCAGGAGGAGATTTTAGTGAACCAGTTACTGCTAATACAAAGAGATTTGTCAAAACTTTCTGGGGATTAGATCCGGCATTAGCGAATAGGAAGCACTTTCCATCAATTAACTGTCAAAACAGTTATTCAGGTTATATAGAAGAGATAGAAGAATGGGCTTTAGAAACAGGTCTGGAAGATTGGGGGAGATATAGACAAGAGATGTTGAAGATTTTACAGAAAAATAGTGAATTGGAGCACATAGTAGAGCTGATAGGATCAAAAGCACTACCTGCTGATGAACAACTTATAATTTTGATTGCCAATATTATTAAGGAAGGATTCTTACAGCAGAATGCATTTCATCCTATTGATACTTTTTGTTCAATAGAAAAGCAAATGAAAATGATGAAATTAATTCTCCTGTTCCATGAACGAGCTAATATTCTAATAAAGAACGGATGTCCTGTTTCTCTTATTAATTCATTAAGAACCGTTCAGATTCTAAAAATGATGAAGGAAGAGATTAGAAATGAAGATTTAACTCAGCTTAACAAAATTGAGGATCACATAATTTCTGATATGGAGGAATTAGGATCTAAATATGGATACATGTAGTGATTAATATGGCTAGAATAACAGTAAAAGGTGTTGCTGAAATTCGAGGACCTTTAATTATTGTTGAAGGTATTTCTGGTATTCAAATGGGTGAATACTTAGAAGTGAGATTAAATGAACAACCTACTCGAAAAGGAAGGGTTCTAGCTATTGAAGAAGAAAAAGTCATAATCCTACTTTATCAAGGAACCTATGAAATTGAGAAAGATGAAATAGAAACAGAGTTCTTTGGAAGAACCATGCAATTATTTGTTTCAGAAGACATGGTTGGCAGAACTTTTAATTCTCTGGGTGAACCTTTGGACGAACTTCCTGCTATATATTCTGATGAATTTAGAGATGTAAATGGAGCCCCAATTAATCCAACGTCTAGAATTTATCCGAGAAACTATATTGAAACTGGAATATCATCAATTGATTTAATGAATACTTTAGTTCGAGGACAGAAGATTCCAATTTTTACTGGAGCTGGTCTTCCTAATAATCAACTCATAGGTCAAATAATAAAACAAGCAAGAATAGCTGAAGAGATTGAAGGAGAAAAGTTTGCTATTGTTTTTGGAGCAATGGGATTAACAATGGATGATTATATTTACTTCCAAAGATTATTCAAAGAAACAGGTACTTTAGATAAAGTTGTTATGTTTACTAACCTTGCTAGCGATTCAGCTGCTGAAAGGTTATTGACTCCCAAAGTTGCTCTAACTACTGCAGAATATCTAGCTTTTGATTGCGATTATCATGTTCTAGCTATTTTATCGGATATAACAAATTACTGTCAAGCACTAAGGGAAGTGTCTGTGGCATTAGAAACAGTTCCTGCAAGGAAAGGATTTCCAGGTTATATGTACAGTGATCTAGCTTCAATATATGAAAGATCAGGAATAATGGAAGGATCCAAAGGAAGCGTGACATTAATTGCTAATTTAACTATGCCAAATGATGATATAACGCATCCTGTACCTGATTTAACTGGTTATATTACAGAAGGTCAGATAATATTAGACAGATCATTACATAACAGAAGCATTTATCCCCCAATAGATGTATTAGAATCCTTATCACGATTAATGAAAGATGGAATAGGAAAAGGCTTAACTAGAGAAGATCATCCTTCTTTAAGTAACCAACTATATTCAGCTTATGCTGAAGGTTTAGATAAAAGAAAATTAGCGGAGGTAATAGGAAGAAAAGAACTAAATAGAAGAGATCAGATATTTTTAGATTTTGCAGAGAAATTTGAGGAAACAATGGTGAATCAAGGTGATGTTCAAAGAACGATGGAAGATTCATTAGATAAAGGATGGATGCTACTCTCTTTGCTACCAAAAGCCGAATTAACAAAAGTTTCAAAGGATGAGATGACAAAATATTGTCCTGAAGAGGAGGTTTAGAGTATGAGAGAAGCAATTACTATTCCACCTACTAGGGATAATCTATTAAAATATAAGAAAAAACTACAATTGGTTGAAAGAGCATATGATCTCCTAAGAGAAAAATATGAAGCACTTCTGATGAAACTACACATAATAACAGCTGAAGCTTTGACTTTACGTGAAAAGATGGAAAAAAGTTTAAGTGAATCCTATATGGAGTACATTAAAACAGAATCAGAACTTGGGAGAGAGATGATCAATGTTTTCAGTGAAACTGTTCCCAAAGAAATGGCAATAGAATCAAGACCACTTGAATATATGGGTGTTTTGTACAATGATTTGAATATTGAGCATTTTCCAGAACCTTCTTATGGATTCTTTGGCATCTCAAGTCTTTTATGGGTAACAGCAAGACGCTTTAGAGAAACATTTGATTTTATTGTTCAATTAGCAGAAATAGAAACCTTAGCTTACAGGATAATGAGTGATCTTCAATCAATTCAATTGAATCTGAATGCATTAGATAAAGTATACAGAGTAAGATTTGGAAATATTGTTAAGCATATAGAAGATGTATTAGAATCTTATGAATTGGAAAACATCTATACGATAAAGAAACTTAAACAGAAAATGGAAAGTAAGAAACGAAAATGAGGTGAAAACAATCAGAAAGGCATTAGTTGCAATCAGTGATTTTGAAAGCGGTTCAAACTTAATCGCTAGTATTATTGATTTCTTTGACGAT
>JAEOTG010000277.1 GCA_016839985.1 Candidatus Heimdallarchaeota archaeon
AAATTCCTCTTCTTACTCGAAAAACAAACAAAGAGAAAAAGGATCTTATTGAGAAGGGCGGTTCTAATCCAGAAAAATTATCCAAGGTTGTCAAAGGAATAATCGGTAACCCAGATGTTGAGCTTATTTATTATAAATTCCTAAAACAGAAATTTCCACCATCAAGTAAACAAAAATCCAATTTTCCTCAACCTTTGAATCAGTTCTTAGAGAAAAAAAACATGAAATTTTTATATGAATTTCAAAACCAATCTTCTAAAGCAATAGAAGATGGGAAAGACGTAGTAATAGTTGCTCCAACAGGAACAGGCAAAACAGAAGCATTTCTATTACCAATCTTAGCAAAGATATGGAACAAAGCATCTCATCCTTTATTGAGAAGGGGTTTATCTACTATTATTATTTATCCAACAAAGGCTCTTGCAAGAGATCAAAAGAAGAAAATCTTGGAATATGGAGGAGCTTTAAACATTACATGTGAAATTTTTGATGGTGACACACCAAAGAAAATTAGGGAAAAAATTATGGAGTATCCACCTGATATTCTAATAACTAATCCTGATATGCTTCATTATCATATGAGAAAACCTCAATTCAGAGAGGTCTTAAGGACAGTAGAAAACATAATCATTGATGAAATACATGTAGCTGTAGGAGCTTTTGGGTCAAATATTTATTTCATTTTAAAACGCTTGCAAAGGTTAGTGAAAAACAGGATACAACTTATAGGTTCCTCAGCAACAATAGGCAACGCAAAGGAATTTGTTAGTAGTTTGTTTGATCGGGAAGTGGAAATCATCACAATAAGCGAAGCAAGAAAAGCTCCAACTCATTTACTTATTGTTCTCCCATGGGGGGTTAGTCAATACACAATTACATCTGCAATTGCTAGACAATTAATAACTCAAGGGCATAAAACTCTATGCTTCCAGAATAGTCACAAAAATGCGGAAATTGTTAATCTACTCCTGAGAAACGCCAGAATTAAATCAGCAATTCACCGAGCTGGTTTAACAAAAGAATATCGAAATAAGGTAGAATCAAATTTCAGAAATGGAGAACTAAGTGCGTTAGTTTCAACTCCAACATTAGAACTAGGAATAGATATAGGTGATGTTGATGGTGTAGTTTCATCGATTGTAGACATTACTAGTTTTATTCAAAGGTTGGGGAGGGCTGGAAGAAAAGGACAAGAATCTATTGGTGCTTTGATTTTAAGAAACGATGATCCAATTAGTACTTATTACATTTCACATCCTGAAACATACTTTGAAGATATTAGAAAAGGCTATGTTGAGCCGATGAATGAGATAGTGTCATACTACCAGTTGTTGTCAGCTGCAATTGAGAAGCCAATTGAAGAAGAAGAATTTCTAAATCATGTTAAAACAATCCACAAACTTGAGAAAGAGAACTTACTTAGGAAAACGCAATCTGAAACATATAGAATAAAATCAAAAGCTGATGCTGTTCAACTATTACGTTCATATTCAATAAGAGGAATTGGCGACACTCTCTCATTAAAAGATAGCAATGGTAAAAGACTTGGTGATAGATCTATGCCAATGGCTGCGAGAGAATTACATCCTGGAGCATTTTATTTACATGGTGGTGCATATTATCGTTCTCAAAAATTCACTTATAATCCTAAATTCGGTGGAGGAGAAATAACTCTAAAACATATAGAACCAGTAAATCTAAAAACAACAGCTCTGAGATATGCGACTCCCACCATACTATCAATAAATGAAAATAAAACAGTGTTTGGATCAGATGTAATTTATTGTGATTTAGAGATTACAGAAAATGTAGTAGGTTATCAAATTTCAGAAATCTATACAAACAGAGTTCAAGAAGTTAGAGATTTAGACGAACCCATTATATATTCTTTCCCAACAAAAGGTTTTGTTTTTACAATGCCAAAACCTCTGAAACTACCAATAGAAATGCAAGAAATACCTGAAAAGATACTTTACAGTGGAACATTTCATGCCATTGAACATGTGTTAATAGAATCAAGTTCGATGTTAACTGGTGGAGGAAGTAATGAAATAGGAGGAATTTCAATGGGTTCTTCAGGTGCTATTTTTGTTTATGATGCAGCTAAAGGTGGGAGTGGATTATCCAAATTACTGTATGACAGGTTGGATGAAGGTTTGAATCGTTCACTAAAAATATTGCAAGAATGTAACTGTACTAGCACAGATGGGTGCCCAAGATGCACTTATTCCTATCAATGTGGAAATAACAATCAGCCACTAAACAAAACTGGAGCAATTGAATCTTTGAAACTTATAGATAAAACAAAATCAGCAATTATCGATGATTTTACTGAATATGATGCATATGTCTAATCTTTTTTGATTATGTTTTTTAACTTACTGAAAAAAGTGTAATACCGTAGTAGAGCTTACAATCATATCCCTATCTCATGTGCTTTTTTGTTAAGATTCCAGAGATAATAGTTAATGATAGAAGCTGATTATGATCCAGATGAATTTATAGACGTAGCATTAAATTGCATATTCCCTTCAACTGAAGAAATAGATCCTGAAATATTGAAGGAAATAACTAATTTTCTGGAAACCAGTGAAACAAAGACTTATCCTGAAGATGCTGAGATAGTTAGAGGAGAAATCAGGAAAGCTCTAATACATTTTAAGAACAGACCTTATCTTTATCAAACACGTAAAAAAATGGAAGAAATTCTAAGAAATGATGAAAATTGGAGAAAATTCTTTATTGCACCTAAACTTTTATTGGAGGAAATGAAAAGTGCAGGATTGAATAAAGAAGAAATAGAACTCTTGAAAGATTCTCTAAAAACAGCTGAAAAGTCATATTATAGAATGAAATCAATTCCTTCCCCATAACAGCTTATATAATTTTCTACTTTTAGAACTCAATACTAGTACCTGAAGGATTATTCAGCAAAAGTAAATAAATAGCTCTAAACACTATCTATTCACTGATGTAAAACAAGTTACTACTTATAACATATATCCTCCAATTATGTGAATGCAATGAAAAAACCAAGTAAGATGATTAATCAATTACGCAATCTAAATCTAGATGAGATAGATAAAAGAAAACTTCGTAGTTTGCTAATCATTATTTCTATTTCTATATTGTTGTTTTCATTATCACTTTATCTAAAAAATCTAGCTTCTTTATGGTTCTGGGAAGAACAAAGTAATCATGGACCAGGATATTTTTATTGGACAAATTACAATGATAGTGAAGTTCTAGAAGTGTGGTATTTAGAAGCATATGGTGATGCGTCTTATTATTACGAACCCTATCTGCTTGCATTCAAATATGAGAATTGGAATCCTTATGCAGGGGGGAATTATGAAGATGATCCTTTACATGGATATGCATATGGGCCATTATTTATATATGGTTTGTATTTTATTTCTCTATTTGTTGGATTATTCAATCCAGGAATGGGAAGGTCAGCAGTTGTTTATCAATCAGTTAAATGGACACATTTGGTTTTTGATTCCTTATGCGTTGTGATGATATATATAATAATTATTAGCCTGAATTCATTCAAAGAGAAAAACGTAAAAAAACACACACTAGGACTTTTGGGAGGATTTATTTTCCTGTTTATGCCAATTAATTTACTTTATGTCGATAGCGTTTTTCTCAACACACCTCAAATGTGTTTCTTCACTCTACTAAGTTACCTTCTGCTTATGAAAAATAAATACAAGACTTCAGCTTTCTTCCTTTCTGTAGCATGGTTATCTAAACAAATGCCGTTATTCTTACTAATTCCATGGTTTCTTATTATTTGGAAAAAAGATTCTCTAAAAGAAGCCTTATTAGATTTCGTCGTTCCATTTATAGTCACAACTTTTATTCTATCCCTTGCTTGGATTTTTATCTCTCCTGTTTCCTATGCTTGGAGAGTTTTTGGTCCAGGGAAACCATTAAATTTCGTAGATTTGGAACATCCTAGACATACTGTTACCCTTGCTCATAGTTTCCTCTTCCTTGGTAGTGAAGGATTTGCGAACTTCTATGCAACAATTAACAGTTTTATGGTTCCATTCTTGATTTTCTATGCATTGGCAGCTTTTATTGCATACTTTAATGGAAAGATATTAGGAGAAAATGAATCTTACTTTACAATTTTTACTACTTGGATTATCATTAATACTCATTTGTTTATCTCTAGAGGAGTCTACAAGTATTATAACGCTTTTATTACTCCTTTTATCATTCTGAGCATCGTTGTTTTCTTAGATGATAGCATCTTGAAATTAAAAATAAGAATCCCAAGAATTAGAAAAAAATCCAGTGACGATAAAGAAATAAAGAATCAAAAAAACAAAAAAACACTAATTATTCATCAGAATAAGCCTATAGCGTTAGCATTTTTAATTTCATCATTTCTCATAACAAACGGTTTATTTTACTATTATAATTGGATTTTAATATCAAATTCCAGATACTTACACCCTCTCTATCTTCTGATTTTATTTGTATTCATTAGCCTATTAATTCCGCCAGTAGCTTACGGAAGCTTCACCAAGAAAAGCAATTATAAAATGATAAAGGAGGATGTTGTTTATATTCTGAAACAAATAAAAAACGGTTATACAAAGCTTAAGCAAAAAGTGATTAAAAAACAAAAAACACAACAATAAAATCTTCATTATTAATATCGCTTCATTTTTATTAGCACAAAAATAATTGAAAAGCTATCAAAATATGTGACAAACTACAAAAAAATTCTTATAAACCAATAGAAGCTTAATTAATGTAAGAGAGTTATAAGTGACATATATGTTCAGTAATTTTATAAAATCAAGAAGGGCAATTTCTGAAGTTCTAGCAACAGTTATAATAATTGCTCTAGTAATAGGTGCTGGAGGTATAGTCGCAGCGATACTAATCAATGTGAATGTTGTAGATTTACCTAGTTACTTCCAAACTCCAGAACCAAAAGAGGTTAAACTATCATTGAGTATAATAAATACCACTGATAGTAAT
>JAEOTG010000278.1 GCA_016839985.1 Candidatus Heimdallarchaeota archaeon
AATTGGAGAAAGCAAGCTATTATGTGAGTATGGAGGGGGGAATCGCAAAAGACGAGTATGGAGCATTTCTTACATGGTATGTATGTGTAAGTAATGACTCTGGAAAGAAGTCAGTATCAGGAGGGGGAAGAATGCCACTTCCGAATGTAATTTATGATGAGCTTTCACATAATAAAGATATTGAACTTGGGAACATCATGGATAGAATAACAGATGAAGAAAATATAAAGCAAAAAGGAGGAAGTACAGCTATTTTTACAGGAAATAGAATTCAAAGAAAAGATGTTTTTAAGAGAGAGATAATAATAGCATTGGTTCCTTTTACAAGTAATGCATACAAGGAACTAGAAAAAAAACTAAGATGAAATTTTGTATAAAAGACATATTTTATAAATATCACACTTAATTCTTTATCAATCAGATTAAATTGTGATATTATGAAAGATAAAGTTCAAGCAACCTTAAATGAAATACGTGTAGCACTACAGCAAGACGGTGGAGATATTGCACTTATTGATGTTGAGGAAGAAAGTGGAATTGTAAGAGTAGAATTACAAGGAGCTTGCAGAGGTTGTCCCTATAGTCAACTAACTCTTACTGGATATGTTGAAAAGCTGCTAATAGAACGTGTTCCTGGTGTTACACAAGTTGTAAACGTGAATTTGGAATCCCTAAAGCCATCTTAGCATTTACATAAAGTTTTTTTATCTACTTTCAGTTATATCTTTAGATTGTTATTATTAGAGGATACTTAAATGCCTGAAACCATTCCCCCTGAGATAGTAGCTCATCAAAATAGGATAAGTCCAGAATTAAGAGAATTTCTAATTCAAACCCTAGAAGAAAAATTCTCAAATGAAAATTCTAAACAAATAGGGAGAATTCTATGGAATCTAGTAGATGATCCTATTTATGAAACAGATGAGGAGCTAAAATATTTAGCAAGTAAGATAGGCGTAATGGTAGGTCAATATGATTTATCAATAAAATGTATTACAGAGTCAATACCAGGCACTAAAGTGTGGGGAAGCGTAGCGCTATTTGAGGTAGGAGAGGTTGATCAAGCGATTAGTAATTTACACCAAATTATTGAAAATGAAACAACGGATTTACTTCCATTAATTGAATCAATTTTCTGGGTTATTTATCTAAAATTACTAGTTGGTGACACAGAAAGCATTGATAATTACAAGAACCTTTTAGGAGCATTATTCGATGAAAGAAATATTCGGTTAATCCCTAAACAACATCAAGAGCTAAAGGATTTTGCTGAAGGTCTCATAGAGCTTCAATCTGCAAACAACATTGTAGGTCTTAAACAAGTAGAAGAATTTTTACAAAATCGAAAAGAAGCTAAAGATCAATATTGGCAACTAATTGCCACTTTAACTTTAGGAGAACAAAAACTTGATTCTTCAGATTTTATCTCATCTGAAACAATATATGAAGAAGCTAAGGTTCTTGCAGAGAATTTGTCAAACGTAGCACTTTTAGGTGCAGCTGATATTGGAATCACAAGTGTATACTATCTAAAAGGTGAATTGAAAAAAGGTAACATCCTATCAGCACAAACAATTGATAGACTTCAAGGAATATCACAATATTATCTTTCTAAAGCTAATTATGTAAGAGGACAAATTCTCACAAAACTTGGTCAGCATAAAGTGGCAAGGGAGAGTCTTGATGTGTCCTATTCTTTAGCAAATCAATATCATGATTACAATAAAGGATTTCTAGCATTACTTGCTATTGCTGACAGTCACATAATTACTAACGAGAGAGATAAAGCTCAAGAAATTTATGACAAAGCCTACAATCAAGTTGTAAATATAGCAAATAAAAGACAGTTTACTAGAGCACTTGTGCATATTGCTATAGGTGATTATAGACAAGGAAATTTAGAAAATGCTCAAAAAAGAATTAATCAAATCGAAACGCTTGCGGAAGAAATTCAATACCAAAAAGGGAAAACTGATGCACTCCGTTTAAGAGCTCAGATTGCAATTAATAAGAATGAAGAAATTAAGAAACAAATTTTCGCTCTTGAAGCATGTCAGATTTTGTATCTAGAAGTTGGTGATGAAGAAAGCCATGCTAATTGTGATGTACTAATCGCAGAAGCATATACTAGGTTGGGTGATGCTAGAAAAGCAGCTTATCATCTTGATTCTGCAAAAGATTTCTATTTGAAAATATCAGATAGTATGAAAATAGCTGAAATTAAGGAATTGCAAGCTAGTTTTGATATTGAAGCTGGAAGATTTGATGAAGCTTTAGTAAAGTTAAGATCATCTTACAGTCATTTTTCTGATGTCTTCGATAGAAATAAAAGAGTAAGATGTTTAAGAAAAATTGCTGATATTTTAGCAGTCAAAGGAGATTTTAGAGAAAGTTTAGCAAGATACAGAAAAGTTCAGGAATTAATGCCAGATAAAAGTAATACAATAGAAAATTCCATTATAAGTCTTAATAGAGCAAGAATAAATCAGTATTTAGACAATTATGAAAAAACAAAAGAGGAATATAAATTCGCAGAAAGATTTTTCTTTGAAAATAATCTTGATGATATCTTAACACAAATAATAGCTGAAAAAGGACTCCTTTACATTTTTAGTGAAGATGAAGAATTATTTGAAGGGATTATTAGTGAGTTACAAGAAAGAGCCAATGAAGATAAAAAAAATGCTGATATTTGGATACTATATCTGAATGGAATAAAACAGATACAAAACAAAGAATATAATGAAGCGTATGGAAATTTAATCACTACTTTACAATCTACTTTAGGCAGTAATAATCTTATTTCTGTTGGTATTTTATTCAATTTAATTAGAACAATTGTGGAAATCTACAAGGAAAATCTTAAACAACCTTTCATTTCAGAGGAAGTAAATAATTACATTGGTCTTATTAATGGAATTGTAACAGAATCAAATTTCTTCTATCTAAAGGGAATTCTCTATCTAGTCAACCTACTTTGGCAATTAATAGCTTCAGAAGATGAAGATTATAATGAAATAATTGTGCAAGCTTCGGAGTATTATGCTAGTACAGGAATTGAGGAATTTGGTAATTTCTTGCTTAATCTTCAATATAATATTGGAGAGTGGTTTGGTCAAAAAGACACCAAAATCCAGAGTATTTTAGCAACACCAAAGAAATATGATTCTCCTGAAACTGCTTTAATGGAAATACTAGTAAAAGCTGGCAAAGCAATAATTTTAGAGAATCTATTAACTATTGAAAAAGAAATACTTCAACAAATGCAATAGATGAACGAAGTTAATTCAATATTTATTTTGAAGATGTTTTTATTATGTCCTCTATTATTTCTGAGGCTAATCCAGCGTAATTCTTAGGATTTAGGATATCATCTATTTCTTCTTCTGTATAAAATTTTTTAACAGTGGGATTAGATTTAACAGTTTTCACAAAATTCTCAGCCGAAGATAATTGCCTTAATAATTCATGAGCTTTTTGTCGTCCAATTTTATCTGTCAGTTTAATCATCAAATGTTCTGCACATTGTGACCCTTCCATAAGAAAAAGATTCTCTTCGATCTTTGAATAATTCAAGTACAAATTCTTCAAAACTGTATTCATCTGCAGAAGTATATAATGAGTTAAAATAGATGTTTCCGAAAGAATCACTCTTTCTGAGCTTGAATTTGTTAAGTCTCTTTCATGTTCTAAACAGATATTTTCGAGAGCTACTTGGATATTACCTCTTATGACACGAGCTAAACCACTGATTCTTTCACTTTTCTCTGGATTTCTTTTTTGTGGCATAGTCGAAGATCCTACTTGTTTTTTGGAAAACTCTTCTCTAACTTCGTCTATTTCTGTTCTCTGAAGGTTTCTTATTTCTCTAGCAAAATGATCCAAAACTGTTGCAACCAAACTTAATGCCGAAATATATTTGTAATATATAACTCGTGTTACAACTTGCGTAGTAATAGGTAGTTTTTCAAGTCCAACTTTTCTTAAAACAAATTTTTCTATCTCTTTTGTTCCATAAGAAGCGTAAGTTCCGACTGCACCAGACATTTTTCCATAGTTCACTTTAGCGTTTTCAAGAACCTCTTTTGCTAAAATTAGTTCATTAAGAAAATTACCAAATTTCATTCCATAGGTTGTTGGAACAGCATGAATTCCATGTGTTCTTCCTATACAAATTAAATCTTTGTGTTTAATTGCTAATTCTTTTACAATATCAATGGTTTTGTTTAAAGTTTCAAGAATTTCTGCTTTTGCTTCCTTTAGCTGTAAACCTCTAACAGTATCTTGGATATCATAAGAAGTTGCTCCCAAGTGTATATACTCACCATATTTATCACATTGTTCAGAAATTGCTTTTACCACACTCATTAAGTCATGATGTATTTCTTTTTCTATCTCTTTAGCTCTTTCAAGTTTAACAAATTTAGAATTGCATTTCTTTTGAATTATATCATGTGCTTCTTTTGGGATTTTGCCTAATTCAAAATTAGCTGCAGCTAATTCTTTTTCTATTAACAGTTGTAACTCAAACTTCTTTTTTTCTGAAAAAATCTCAACTAATGATGTATTATATCTGCTAACTTCTAACATTTACAATCTACTCTTTTTAATATTAACAAATAATAATAAAGTTTGATTATTATAAATTTGACTTATTTGAAGAATAAAATATCAGAAAAATAAATATCATTTCATTTTTCCTACTTTTTTTTTCTATCTTTATTCTAAAACAATTACATAATCTTAGAAGAGGTTATGAAAGATTAATTTATCCATTTCCTTCATGCAAAACCTTTTTTTAGAATTCACACTATATGGTAATTATGCCGTACGAGAGGATGACCCGTAATTTAAATCAGAGTATTTTTTCTTTTATCATAGGTGCTGCATTTAGTGCAATTTTAATTGCTTTATTCTCAATGGATGCTCTTATTTTAGCTATTTTTGAGGTTCCATTAGCGTTTCTAGTTGCTCTTATTGCAGTTACGGAATGTGTTTATTCTTATAGAGACGAAGTATCATTAGATACAACTACCAAAATGTTAAGATCTCTCTTAAAATCTCTCCTAATATCTATACCTGTTGTATTATTGTATAGTGCGATTATTCTAATATTTCATCAAACCATACAAATATTTGAAAATGCATTAGAACCATTATTCAGTAATAGAATACAAGGAATGTCAGAGATAGCTGCAATTCCATTATTATGTTATATTCCAATATTCATTATGCTCTTTGCTTTACCATTCCTATTATTTGTTTATGGGAAAGTACATATTCTTTTGTGGGGTAAACCTAAAGAAAAGAAGGAAAAATTAAGAGAAACTCTCGCTGAAGAAAAGGAGAAAGAATTTAGTGAAAAAGTATTTCGTATGATAGATAAACTAGAACAAGATGCTATACGATTACAGCAATACTTCTTAGAATTACAAGGAGTCACCCCTCTTATAGATGCAGTGAATGATCATGAATCTTACAGAAACCTTAACCTTCGGTTAAACATGATGAATGATTATGTAAAGTCTATTGAAATTGAGGAAACCAAAGAAAATAAAGAAATACTACAAGATGAAGAAGTTGGAAGAAAAATAAGAGAATTTGATATTCAAAAGAAAACTATAATTGATGTTTTGGAACAAAACATGAAGAAATTGAAGAGTGAAAAGGGTAAGTTCGAGAAAGAAGAGGGAGAAGAGGATGTAGAGGATGAAGTAGAAGAAGAAGTAATAGAAGAAGTAGTAGAAGAAGTAGTAGAAGAAGAAGAAGCTGAAGAAGTGATTCCAGAAAAAATTGAGGAAACTGAAGTAACTGTTACTGAAGAAAAAACTGAAGATACTGAAGAAATTGAAAACGAAGAAAAATCAGAAGAAAGCTAATTACGCTTTCTCATAAGCTTCAAGAACTTTTTCTACAAAATTATCTTCAGGATATGCTCCCTCGAATTGAACATCTCCTTCATTAATAACTGTTTTTGGGACACCCATTACATAGAATTTTTGTGATAGTAATGGAAATTCGGTTGCTTCAACCATCTCTCCATATATATTGGGGTTAGCCATAGCTAATTTATGAGCCATACGTACAGCAGCTGGACAATATGGACATGTAGGGGTGACAAAAACTTGGATTTTGATTGGTTTGTCGATTTTCTTGATTTTTTCAAGATTTTCTTCTTTCAATGTGACTTTTCTAGCGGAAATATCTAAAATATCTTCTACTAGAGTTCCAAATTCATAACCACTTGGTATACCAGTAAATACAACATTGTGTTCAGTATCACCGTGTAAGATAATAGTGGGGAATCTCTCAATTCCATACTTTTCTATTTCAGGAGGATTGTCTTCTCTCTCATATGTAGTTATCTCTATCATATTTTCAGGAGCCAATTCAGCCAATAATTCCAAAATTTCTTTTGTTTGAGCGCATGTCAAACAACGATCTTTATCTGCAAAAAATTTAACATAAACTTTATTTTCCATATGCTGGAATATTTCTTTTACTTGTCGTTTTATATTGTCATCAACTTCTAAAGACATAATTATCACCCATGTGTATAATCATTGCACACATGAAACTAGGAGAATCCTCTTTTAAATATTTTGCTTAAGCAATAATAAAAAATAAGAAAATCAACCAGTTCTTTTTATTATATGATAGCCAAACTGGGTTTTAACAACTTCTGATAGTTCTCCCTTTCCTAATGAAAAAGCAGTTTGTTCGAATTCTTTAACCATTTGCCCTCTTTGGAAGAAGCCTAGATTTCCTCCTTTCTTCCCTGAAGGACATAAAGAATGTTTTATTGCTAATTCAGCAAAATCAGCTCCATTTCTTATTTCCTTAAGTATTCTTTCTGCTTCTGAATGTTTCTTAACCAGTATGTGACTTGCTTTTACTTTGGACATAATATCACACTCCGAAAGTTATTGAGTACAATAAAAATTTTTGGAATGAGTATATTTCAGATTACTCTAAGATTATTCGAGCATCTATGGCTTTTAATCCATCTTTTGTTGCTACAACAGGATTCAGATCCATTTCTTTGATTATTGGATTTGCTTCAATTAGTTTTGAAATACGTAAAACAAGAGATTTTAATTCATCCTTATCTACCTTTGGTTTTCCCCTATAACCGTCTAGCATCTTTCTTCCTTTAATTTCATTGATCATATCTTCTACATCTTCATCGTTTACAGGAATTAAACGAAAAGATACATCTTTGTATACCTCTACAAAAATCCCTCCAATTCCTAAAGCTATCATCTTTCCAAACTGAGGATCAGTATTTGTTCCAATAAGTAATTCAACTCCCTCAACCATCTCTTCAATGCTAAATCCACCAATTTTTGCATCTGGGTAAAATCTTCTAACTTTAATTATCATTTCTTCGTAAGCTTTCTTTAAATCTTCACCAGACTTAATACCAATTTTCACACCTCCAGAATCAGATTTATGCAAAACATCTTCTGAGACAATTTTGAGAACAATAGGATAACCAATACTTTTAGCTTTTACTAAACAATCATCACAATCTTTAGCAACTTCCATTTTATTTAATGGGATACCTGCAAAACTCATTATTTTTCTTGATTCTTCATAAGTTAAGATTGCTCTATTGTTATCCTTCACACTATTCAGGAGTTTTTCTATAGCTTTATTCATTACTTTCATGCACCATTATGTAGATTTTGTGAGATTTTAATGATTTCTCTTTTGAGTTTAAATTTAAAAAAGATACTATATGCATGAAAAACTAAAAAGAAAAAGAAAAGAAAAAAGAGATAAATTACACTAGTTTCTTTCTAAAAAGAAGATAACCAAGAAGACCTATTAGTATTGTCCCTCCGGCAGCTCCAAGAAGGATTCCAAGCATTTCATAAGTTTCAAAATCAGTTTCATCTGGACCGGTAGGAGTGGTTGAAGGTTCAACAGTTATCCAAACAATATCTGTTATAAAATTTCCACTTGTATCATTAACATAAATAGTAAAATTCCAGTTACCTAAACTTAAACCATCGATATTAATAGTTATAAACGTATCATTAGTATAAGAACCACTATCCCAAATAGAACCGTTTCTATAGACAATATAGGTGTCAGGATTGGTATCAGTAGCATTCCAGACTATTGTATGTCCAGTTGTACCCTCTACATAACTATCATCAATCGGACTATCTATAATAGGATTGGTTGTATCTGCTACTTCTGTTACTGTA
>JAEOTG010000279.1 GCA_016839985.1 Candidatus Heimdallarchaeota archaeon
AAGTGTGAATTTAGTGATTCTCATTTTTACCTTTCTTTAAACACTTGATTCTATAGGAGCTTAATGTAATACTGTTAGAAATAACGCTTCCTTACAATAATTAACTATCTAATAAGTAGGTCTTTCCAATAACCTACGTTTTTGCCATAAGTATATATCTTCTAATAAGGTTAACATGTTAAATTTCTCAACTAGAAGCCTAAAAACTATTTCTACCTATCTTTTTAGAAGGTTCTTACATGAAAATATGATTCAAAATCAGTATAATTTAAAATTCAACAAAACATCAGAATTGTATTTTTATCCCGATGTTTATATATGGTTTTTTAGAATCTCATAACATGGAAAGAAAACTAGATTCAATAATTTCAGAACTGAAAGCTGAGAAAGATTATATCAGAGAAAGATACAAAGCTGAAATAATTGGTGTTTTTGGTTCATATGTTAGAAACGAACAAAAACAAACTAGTGATATTGATTTACTTGTCCGTTTTTTCGAAGGTGCATCTTTATTTGATTTAACAGGTTTAGCAATTTTCCTTGAAGATAAACTAAATCTAAAAGTAGACATAGTTTCTGAAAGGGCTGTTAGAGAAGAATTAAAAGAAGGTATATATGAAGAGGTAGTGAAGATTTGAAACGAGATATTAAACTATTTTTGCAGGATATTCTTACAGCAATAAGTGCAATAAATAGTTTTATCGACAGTATGAATTTTGAATCATTTCAAGATGACGATAAAACTACTAGCGCAGTTATAAGGAAATTAGAAATTATTGGGGAAGCAATTAAATACCTTCCAGAAGAATTGAAAAATAAATATCCTGAAATAAAGTGGAAAGAAATCGCTGGAATGAGAGACAGACTTATTCATGGGTATTTTGGTATTGATTATAGTCTTGTCTGGGAAACAATTACAGTGAATTTACCACTTTTGCAAAAAGAAATAATAATGATTCTAGAAAATTTGAAATCCTAAGAAATAAACTCATACCTTTATTCAAAACAATTCAAGTTTTTTCATAATTTTTAATATCTTAAAAACACTAAATAGATATTCTTGAAAAAAAATTACCATGTTTCGAAAGAGGTCTTCACTCCAAGTTGTTACACTTAGTAACATAGAAATGAATTAAAGGTTTTTTGATTCTTTGTAATTACTTACTTTCAATTCTCTATATTATTCCTTTAAGAATTCTTGAGTTGTTCATATACAGTTCTAATTGAATTTCGTGTATTATCTGTATTTACAGTCAAAATCAAATGGGATATACCAAGATCTTCAAGAATAGATATCTGATCTATGACTTCATCTATTGTTCCAATAATGCGATCTTTTTCAAATTGGTCCATATCTGGTTTAGCTCTACCTAATTCTTCAAATCTATTTATGTACCATTTTATATCTTGATTTATTTCTTCTTGAGATCGACCTGTAATAATGGCTCTAATAGTTGTATTCTCGATGTCCTCATATCTTCTTCCCACTTCATCGCACCAATTTGCTAAAACATTCAATTTGTGTTCTAAAATTTCATTTGAAGCCTCTATATTACTCATATCCGCATATTTTGCTACTAATTGCAGAGTCCTTTTTTCTCCCCCTCCTCCAATTAGAAGTTTTGGTCCACCTAAAGTGTAAGAAAGAGGATTTGGTGGATAATTATCAATGTTAAATCGCTTATTTGTTACTTTTTCATTATTAAATAGTGATTTCAATGTTAAAATATAGCTTTCAAATTCCTCAAATTGATCTTTTGTTGTCATTCTTTTGAATCCAAATTCTTCTCGTATCTGATTAGTTGTTCCTAACCCAAGTCCAGCAATTACTCTTCCTTTTGCAATATGATCTAAAGTCATCATCATTTTTGAATACAAAGTTACAGGTCTGATGCAATAAGGGCTAACTAATGTACCAAATTTAATATTAGTAGTAAGCTGGGAAAAAGCAGCAATAAGTGATAATGTTTCATAATGAGGATAAATAGAAGGATCAGTTCCAGAGAATAATCCATCTGATATCCATAGACTTTCAATTCCAATCTCATCATATCTTTTGACACGATCGATTAAAACGTCAAATCTTTTGATTGGATTAAAACTTGATTGACTAAACAGATATATTCCAAGTTTCATAGTAAAAAACTAGCTAAAATCCTTATAGTTTTTGTTGTAACAGATAGTAAAATCAGCTATAGATCTATTTGTTTCATACATTGGAGATTTCTGATTTGGATAATCTAATCGAGCATAACCTAGAATTTCCTCGAATTCTTAAAAAGCCAACCATCGAAATACATGATGTTGAGAATTATCTTCCAAAATTGTTTTTTTTCCTTTCTTCACATATTTCTCCAAATTATTTGTGTTATATAGATTTGATTAGTTATATAAGTGCTCAAGAGATGTTTCAGTACTGAAATACTTTATTAATGAAGTTGAAAAATACATGAAAAACAAAACCTGTCTTTTGCTTTTTTTAGTTTTTGGTTTAATCTCTGTTGCATTCCTTTCTCCTACCAATTTTAATGCAATTAGCTATTCCTCTCTCGATTATTCAGAAGATAATACAGAGTCCGATTCAATGGCTCTCACTAATAGTGATCCTAACAATATAACAGAATTACAATTGCTCTTTGACGAGATTTTTGAGAGTCAATTGGCAGATTATAATCTTCCTGGAGTAACCTTATCTGTTGTTAATGCAACCGATATCTTATATCTTAAAGGATATGGGTATGCTAATGTTGAAGAATCTAAACTTGTTTCCCCCAATAAAACTATGTTTCGAGCTGCTTCAATTTCTAAGTTATTTGTTTGGACTGCAGTCATGCAGCTTGTTGAACAAGGTCTTCTTGATTTGAATACTGATGTTAATGACTATCTAACTACTTTTAAAATCCCTGATAAATTTGATGCTCCTATCACACTTTCACATCTGATGAGTCATAGTGCAGGATTCGAACAAATTAGTCATGAAACTGGTAAAATTAACAAAGTAGATCTGATGCCATTTGAAGAATATATGATTGATTATATGCCAAAACGTGTTTTCCCTCCCAGTGAAATATCTGCTTATTCTAATTATGGTGCTTCTCTTGCAGGATATATTGTAAGTCAAGTCTCTAACAAATCATTTGATGAATATGTTGAAGATAATATATTTGCTCCTTTAGGAATGATTCATAGTACTTTCAGACAACCTATGCCTTCAGAATTTGTAGATGATTTAGCTACTGGTTATTCTTTTGATGTAAATGGCAGCTTACAAGCAGAATCTTTTGAATTTGTTAACATGTATCCTGCAGGTTCATTATCTATATCTGCTCTTGATGCGGCTTATTTCATGATGGCTCATCTTAATAATGGAAGCTTAGGTTCAAATCACATTTTAGAAGATGAAACAGCTCAACAAATGCATTTACAGCATTTCACTCATCATCCTGATTTTGATGGATTTGCTCATGGATTTATGGAATTAACAGTAAATGGTCATCGTATCATCTGGCATGGAGGAGATTTATCATTTTCTCATTCTGCACTTTTACTAGTATTAGATCAGAACATTGGCTTTTTCTTTAATTACAATTCAAATCCAATGTTAAGAATGAATGTAATTTTTGAATTCATGGATCATTTCTATCCTACTTCACCTCCCACAGTTCTTACACCTTCTGCAGATTTTAAAGAACGAGGAAAGAAATTTATTGGAAACTATTACAAGTCTCGACGTCCCTTTAGTACTCCTGATAAAATTGGTAGTATCATAGAATATTATCGTATCGACATATCTGATGAAGGTTATCTTCTATTTGCTAATTCAAAATTTGTTGAAATAGATGATCTTGTTTTCAAAGCACGAAATGGTACTTCAAAACTAGCTTTTCGAGAAAATAGTAAAGGTAAAATAATCTATTTGTTCTACAGTTATGACCCCACAGCAGCGCTTATCAAACAACTAGGAGTTGAAAAAACTGCTGTAGCTTGGGGGCTTGCTTTTACGGGAATTGCACTATTACTTTATACACTAATATATCCATTTGCTGGTTGGATTATAAGAAAAAGACGTCATCAGGAAAAACCACAGAGATCAAAAAATGAAAGATTCGCTCGTAAGTTTTTAATCACTACAAGTAGTGGATTTGTTTTGCACTTAGGTATCTTTGGTGGACTGATGGGTACTCTTTTCATAAGTGAAGCAACCCTTCCTCTGTTAAAAGTATTGCAAGTTGTACCTTTTCTATTGCTTATTCCTCTAGGATTTCTTATCTTTTATACAGTCTTACTTTGGAAAGATAAACAAGGAAGTGTAATTTTACGTATAAATGCTACTCTAGCAATCTTTACAACAGGATTTTTACTCTGGTGGATGAGCATCTGGAATTGGCTAGGTTTTAACTTCTATTAGAAAATCTCTTATTTTCTTCTCTTTTTTTTCAACTAAAATTGACAAGTCATCAACTATTCAAATCTATAGAAATACCATTTGAATTTGCAGCATTCTTCAAATCCTATCCTTCTGTAGATGTTATACCCCATTTGAGAACTCTGCAATATAGCTTCTTGATAACCTCGCTCATATGCGTTTTTGAGAGCAGCAATAGTTATAGCAGTGCCTAATCCTTTACCTCTATATTCAGGCTTAGTAACAACTAAATATACTCCTGCAACATTTTCATCAAGAATTAAAGCAGAAGTTGTTACTGGTTCTTCATTCCAATAACCAATAAATCTGACATAATCACTCTTTTGAAGTAAAGCCATTTCTGATTTAAAGAATTGCTTTTTTTGATTTTCTGTACCACCTAAACCTGCAATGAATGCTGAAATCCAATCTTCTACATGTTTTTCATTTTTGACCAGTTCTACTCTAAGTTCAGGAATTTTCTTATAGGACAAATCTAAATCTTTAAGATTCATATACATACCAGGTGGTTCATCTCCTTTTTTGAAACCTAAATCTTCAAGATAAATATCTAAATCATCAGGTTTTGAATTTGGTCCAATCCACCAGAGGACAGGAACTTTTCTTGCTTTATATGGAACTAACGTATCTTCTATTTGCTTTTCAATATCACTCCCGGAAAAATATGTATTTGCAATTGAATTTAGGAAAGCGAAAGGCATACCTGTAACAAGTTGAACTTTTGTAGAATCATGAATAAATTCAGCACCTTCTAAATCTTTCCAGTTCGCTAAAAGGGCTGATATGTTGTCTTCAATCGATTTTATTCTCTGCTTTTTTAAAACATCATTCATGATTACTTACTCCATTTCCGAGTTTTACTCCAATCTATGTTTTAATCAAACACAATAAATAAACTTCTTGAGCCCCAATGAGGATAAAGATTCTAGATTTTAATCTTAATCTTCCCCAATCGTCCATGAGTCTTGACTTTACCTTATTCTTTTATCCTTTCGATTTTAAAAATCACAGGTCTTATTCCATCAGGACAAACTCCATAGATAGTATCTTCACCAGTCCAATCTTCAAACTTTGCTCCATATCTAAGCAGATTAACATTCTTGTATATACCATACCAAGCATGATGACAGAAGTCATCAGGCATGTCACCTGTTTCTTTAACTAAAAATTCTTTATTTTCCTTCATACCGCATTTTGTTATTGGTCTTCCTGATTCACGAATGAAATCTTCTCCTATGATATCCTTTGGTTCAAATTGCTTTACAACTGTTATTTTTACATCATGTGCCATTTTTTCACTTCCTCAAAAGTCAATTTTGTTATAAAATGATTTTAACATTTAAAGGCATTTTAACACACTTATAAATTTTCTATGAATTCTTATCTTTTCACCAATGATTTAAATGTCCCCATGTATAAGTATCTAGATAAGACTGTTGGTGATAAGAATGAAATCATTGAACAAATATTTCTTTTCTATCTTCCTAATTCTGGCTTTAGTAACAACATTGTTTGTTATGAGAATAGAAGTTAGTAGTGGATTGGTATCGAAGTGGGAATATGTTGCACCAGAGATTGATTATCTTACCTTAGATGGTGGTTTTTCTCAATGGTCTGATCTTACACCAATAACTATTACTCTTGAAAATATGGATAGAACTGGTGAGACTATTGTACTACTTGCTTATTTTGCTTATAATGATTCAAAACTATACATCGGGATCTATATCCCAAAACAGGATGTTGTTGTTTATGGGCTAGAGATAATCTTCATTGGAAACAATGGTATCTTCGATGGTATAATTGTAGATTCATCTGTTCGTGAAGCTAGAGATGTTGCTTATGTTAATATCACTCATGTTGCTTTTGATACCGATCTTGGTGGTTTTGAAGATGTAAATGTGCAACAAACTGATGTGGGAGAAGATGAGTTTTATATGATTGTTGATGATATACGATATCCTGAGAGTGACTTAGATTCAGAATGGGAATTCGATGATGGAGATTCAGTAGCTGTTGTTTTCCAAGTGTGGGGCAACAAAGTCAAAGATATGACTAATCGACCTAATTTCAGTACTGTTGTTAATAACTTCAATTATCTCAGATTGTCTATCAATCATGATACAGGAGATTCCATAGAGTTAGTGTATCCTGGTGATATGACTCAATTATCTGATGTGATTTTTAAATCTCATTTCACATCTAAGCTTGAATGTGTTCTAGATGGCAAGAAAGATGAGGATTTTTGGGACAATGTACCTTCTTATCCAGTTCCTACAGTACTCATTTGTAAAACAGCTGCTGGTTCATTACTAAATACTGCAAATCCTGAAACTAAAACAGTAACTTGTTCTTTTGTCAATAACAGGGATGATTTGTTAATACATTTAGAAATTCAGCAAGAAGAGGGGGATACTCATATTAGTGATTTAATCATAATTCTCGGGAAAGAAGCAAATAGCCTACAGAGTGCTATGTCTGAGATGTTAGTTTGCAGAGTTAATCCCTTTGGAACTCATGTAGTTTTTTCAACCATTAGAGCTAATATAACTCGTGCAGGAATAAATCCTACTGAAGATCCCAGTGATATAATCTTCTTTAATATATCTCATTGGGATGATGCTTCTGGTCATTTTGATCTATATGAAGTCGAATGTAGTCCCTTTGCTAATTTAACTTCAGCAGTATCTATTGAAATACTCTTACCTATTCTTGGATCAGAAGAAGATGGTGATCCATTACATTTCTTAACTCCATTAAGTCCACAAGGTTATGTGAATGGCATAAATGTGCTTTCAGAAGATGATATTGAACCTGGAGAGCCTGCTCCTTATATGCCGATAAACTTAGCAGAAGATCAATTAAAATATGTTATATATGAAATAGAGTTTTCAGATGAAACTTTTGAAACAACAACGAAATCGGTGGAATATAGTTTAACTAGTACACTGATTATATTTTCATCACTCATAAGTTTAGAAGTGATTTTAATAAGAAAAAAAGAGAAATAGAAAAAAGGATTATTGTTTCCTTTTTCTTATTATGATTATTGGTATTGCAATCAGAATAGTACTAAGTAAAATTAAGGTTGGTACAGTAAATTCTGATACAAGTGGTGGAATACCTACAACTTTTGTAGCATTGAAATAATAGTAAATATCTGCTGTAGAATTATATTCAAGCCAATACATGACAATGCCCGTTTGTTTTTCGTAATAGAAAGTTGTTTCACCTATTGTGTATGGATCAGGAAATCCAGATCCCCAGATATCAACCCATGTAATTACTTCTTCATGATGCACTTCAATAACTTCATATTTTTCTGTCTCACTGATAGAAAATTCTTTGAATCCCATAACTTCTCCTGTATAATTACCATAGTCAATCTCCTGACCTATTGTTGCTTGAGGAGAAATTGCATATCTAGTTATATTCATTAATTGCAGTTCAAGAGCATTTCCAAGTAAAAAACTTAAAACCCAAAAACTAACATTTGCGTATAATTCTGACATAGTATCTATGTCCATAAAAGTGTAATTTTCTCCATGATATGTGACTATTAAATCTTCTTCTTGAACGTTCGTTAAATCCGTTATGTTTAAGAAAACTAATACTGCGTCTTCTACGGTCTCTGTGTATAAACTGATAGCTGGTAAGAGTACTGTTC
>JAEOTG010000280.1 GCA_016839985.1 Candidatus Heimdallarchaeota archaeon
TAGTTGATAATAAATCATGGGGTTTTAGTTCAACTAATAAACAAAATATGGAAAATGCTATTTCGACTTTAGATGATTCGATTAAATTAGCAAAAGCTGCTTCTTCATCCAAAACACAAAAAATAGATTTACAGCCTTGCAAAAGTTTGAAAGTTGACAAGGCAACACCAATGAAGATAAATATCGATGACATTTCTTCTGAAGAGATTATTAAAGTAGTAAATGAAGCAAATAAAGGTATACAAGACGTTGGAGATCGTGTAAAGAGTAGTGAAATAACATACATATCAATTACTGATAACAAGCATTTTCTTAGTTCAGAAGATGTGAAAATCAAACAACACTATTCGAGAGTTATGCTTTTTGTTGATGCAATTGCAAAAGAAAATGGTACAATTTGTCCTGCTTCTGAAAATTATGGTCATGCTGGTGGTTTTGAGCTTTTTACTGAAAAATCACCTTACGATTTGGGTAACCAAGTAGCAACAAAAGCAGTTGATTTGTTGAAGGCAAAATCCCCACCATCAGGAAAATTCAGAGTAGTTATCCATCCTACTTTATGTGCAACATTACTTCATGAAGCATTAGGACATCCTCTCGAAGCAGATTTAGCTATGGCTGTTGGAGGTTTTAGCGATAGAATTGGAGAACTTGTCTCCTCGAAATTAGCAACAATTTATGATGATGGTATGATCCCAAATGGTTTGGGATATTTTACTTATGATGATGAAGGAATTGAGTGCAAAAGAACAATAATGATTGAAAATGGTATTTTGAAATCATATCTCCATGATAGAACTAGTGCTGCAGCAACTGGTGTATCTCCTACTGGTAATGGACATGCTTGGGATTATAGTGTAGAGCCACTGATTAGGCAAACAAATATTGGTTTATCACCTGGGGATTTCAATGAAGAAGAAATGTTAGAAGACATAAAATCTGGCTATTATCTCACGGGTACGTTTGGTGGACAAGCAAATATCAGTGGTGATTTCACTTTTGGATTCCAGAATGCATTTGAAATAACTAATGGAGAAATTGGTGAAGAATTACGTGGAGCAAATGTTTCCGGAAATGCAATTGAAGTATTCAAATCAATTGATGCTATAAATAAAGAAGATGTTTTAAGACCTGGAGCATGTGGGAAATTCCAATTTGCAATTCAGGGGAGAGTTGCACCCGCAATAAGATGCGAGATATTAATCGGAGGAACAGGAGGAAACTAAAATGTGTCAATTACAAAATGACTGGGAGGAGGTTTATTCTCTTGCAGAACGAACAATAGCAAAGGCAACAAAAAGGGATTCATCTAAAGATTATGAAGCTTATTTTTCTAGTTCTGAAACAATCGAAGTCAATATTCGAAATTCAGAAATTCTAACTCAAAACAAAATTGTTGATTCTGGAATAGGAATAAGAGCTATTGTTGATGAACAAGTAGGTTTCTCATGTTGTAATAAAATAGAACAAAAAGCATTTGAAGAAACACTTGAAAATGCTATGAATGTAGCAAAGATGAGTCGAAAAGATCCTGATACAAGTTTTCCACATAGTTCAAAAAGCATTTCAGTTAAGGATTTATACGATTCAAAATTTGAGGTTATAACAATAGAAGAAATTATTGAATTAGCAAAACAAGCAATAGATACAGCAGAAAATTATGATAAGCGTGTTACTGTAAAGAGTGGTAGAATAATTCTTCAGCGAGGATTTAGAGGATTGATCAATAGCAATGGGAGTAATACGAATGAGAAAGGAACAAAGATGATATTTTATATTGGTGGAGGTGGGCAACAAGCAAACGAAGTAACAGGTGGTTGTTATGAATCAAAAGTCAGTAGAAAATACCATCTAGAACCAGAAAAGATGGGTGAGAAATTAGCTAAAAATATTGTTTCAATGTTTGGTAAAAAGAAAGTGGATGAATTCAATGGTTCTGCTTTATTTGCTAGTGATTCAGTATCTTATCAAATTTTAAATGTCTTGAATGAAGCATTAAATGCTGAAAATGTTTTGACAAAGAAATCAGCATGGATAAATCAAATTGGAAATTATGTCACATCTGAAAATCTTACAATCGTAGATAATGGAATCTTACCAGGAGGATTCTCATCTAGAAATTTTGATGATGAAGGAAGTACTTCTCAGAAGACACTTCTAGTGGAAAAAGGAAGATTAAGAAATTATCTCCAGAATACTAAATCAGCAAACAAATTAAAAACTAAATCAACAAGCAATGCATGTAGGTCTCCCAGTTCATTTGATTTAGTCAGAAGTATAATAGGTATAGGATATAGAGCAAAACCAGAAATTTATCCATCAAATATTGTAATTGAACCAAGAGAAAATAATTGGGAAAAATTACTCTCTGAAATAGATAAAGGAGTAATAATTGAATCCATGGCAGGTTTCCCTCAAAAAGGATCTGGTGTAATAAGTGCACAACTCTCAAGAGCCTATTATGTTGAAAAAGGTGAAATTCAGTTTTGCTTAAAAGATGCTATGGTTTCTGGTGTTATTTTCGATTGGTTAAAGCAAATTACTGGAATTAGTAAGAATGTAAAAGAATTTCAAAACGCAATATTACCAGCAATAAGAGTAGAGGATGTAAAGATTTTCTGTGGATAAATTCATAAGTAAAATTTACTAGTAAAACTTTTTCTGTTGTTTAACACAGAAAAAAAAGAGGAGGAATAAGGGAAATAGTCTAGCTAGATACAGCGATATTCAGTTGTAGAATCAATTTCATTTATCTTTATCTTTGATCATAGCTACAAAAAATGGATTAATTTTCTTTTTGTATAGATTTTATTAGTATCTTGATTTTCCTAAGAGCAAAGTCAAAATATTCCTCTAAAGTACCGAAATAAGGTAGTTTTTCTATCATTCCAAATGAATCTGTTTGAGTAGATAATGCTATGCCAAATATCAAACTCCAAAAGAAATATGCAAGTTTTATGGTTTCTCTCTCTTTGATTTCTCCTTCTTGAGAGGCTTTCAAAAAAATATCTTGTAAGATTCTAATAGTCCTTATCTCATATCGTTCTTCTATTGAACCTTTTTTCATAGACTTTGGAGGAGTAGTTTTTAAGACTATTCTGAATTTTCGGTAATCCTCTGTGATTGCATCGAAATATAACTTTGCTATTTGTTCAACCAAATCAATGTTCTTTCCTTTGTAATTTCTGATAAGATCTTCTATTTTCTCTTCAGAATTTCTAAATTCTTCTTCAACAATTGCAAACCATAATTCTCTTTTACTTTGGAAATAAGTGTAGAGACTTGCTTGACCCATCCCAAGTTCATTAGCTAGAGCTCGTAGAGTAAATCCTCCAACACCGTACCTTAGGAAGAGTTCACGACCTTTATTAACGATTTCTTTAAAAACTAAACTTTTTTCTTCTATAGATCTTGCTCTAGTTTTTTTCACATATTACGTATTTCACTTATATTTTATAAATCTTTTTAATCGAACATCGTTCCTTTTTAAATTATAAAATAACATCGAGCGCTAAAATCAAAAAATAGAGATAGAATTCATAATTAAATAGGTATTATAGAGGTAAAATAACACAAAAAGGAAGTAATAAATTAACGAACAACGTTCGTATAGAAACATTAATAAAGAATGATGAGAAATATTACCGAACAACGAACGGATATATAGAAAAATGAGTTTATTGTTAAAGAATAGAAAGAAAGAGAAGAAAAAAGTAACTCAAAAAAAAGTACAGAAAGATATACAGAGAATATTACCTACTGATAAGTTATCTATTGTAATAGGTGCCAATAGTCCATTAGGGATTCATGTCACAAATGAGCTGTTAGTGAGAGGAAGAAAAGTGAGAA
>JAEOTG010000281.1 GCA_016839985.1 Candidatus Heimdallarchaeota archaeon
AAGCTAAATGTTTTATATCGTTTAACTAATCTGAGATTGTGCGAAAAAAGTTTCTAGAATAGGAAAAAAAAAGACTTATCTTTATTTAATGTTCTTTTTAATTTCAGTTTCAATTCTGATTCTATATATTATATTCCTTTTTGGTTTTATAATTGATCTTTTTCCTCATCGTTATATTCTAGGTTCTTTTATTGAAGTTTTTGCAATTCTCTTCCCTCTGATTATCTTATCAACCATATTTCTTTTAATTTTCTTGCTTAACTGGATGAAATCATTAGCAGATAAAAAAATTGAGCTTGACATTGAGAAACTTGAAAGTATGAAATCTGATGAATGATACACTAAATTTGTTAATTTAAATTTAAAAGGAGGAAAATAAACAAAAGTTTAAGAAATTGCTGAAAAACAAAGAACGATGAATATTGTAATTACTGGTAGCTCAAAGGGTATAGGATTCCAGCTTACAAGAGAATTCTTAAATCACGGAGATAAAGTAATAATTTCTTCTAGAAATGAAGAGAGTATTAATAAAGCAATTGAGGATTTGAAATCAGAATTTCCGAAAGGAGATGTGAATGGAATTGTATGTGATGTTACTAATCCTGATAATGTGAGAACATTGGTGGATTATTCTTTAGATAAATTAGGATTTATTGATATTTGGATAAATAATGCTGGTTCTACAGGTTTTGAATATGATAAACACATCAATGTTTCTGATACGGCTATTAAAACAGCTGTAAAAACTAATATGTTGGGAACTCTGTTTGGTTCTAGAGAAGCTCTCAAAATAATGTTAAAACAAGGAAAAGGAAAGATTTTCAATCTAGGTGGATATGGAACTAATGGTATGGCGTCTCCAAACCTAGCAGCTTATGGATCTACTAAAAGCTCAGTCCCTCAACTTACAAAAACATTAGTTAAGGAAACAAAGAATAAGAAAATTGGAATTCATATCCTTCTTCCAGGTATGGTTCTGACAGATCTTCTACTAACAAATGCAGACGTGGAAGCAAAGAAGTTCTTCAATATAATTGCAGAAAAACCTGAAACAATAGCTAGGAAGTTTGTTCCTAAAATGAAAAAAATAAAAGGAACAGGCAAGAAAATTAATTTCAACAGTACAGTAAAGTATTTTTGGATATTCATGACAGCATGGAAACGGAAAAATCGTTTCTTTGATGATGAAGGAAATCCAGTTGATTAGAGTTACTTCAATTCTAAATTCTCTTCAATTTCTATTTTCTCTTTATCTCTTCTGAAAACTTTTCGATAAATTCTTACAATTTTCAAACGAGTGGATATAAAGAAAAATTTGATATCTTCCTTTAAAATACCGTAATTTTCTTTTTTGATCAGACTCTTGTAAAAATCAAATGGTATGAAGAATGATATAAGAAATGTTAGTCCTAATAAAATCATAGGGTGCATGAATCTAATTGTTATCATTATTAACCAATTTATTCCATAAACTGCAACCATACAAATCAAGAAAGAGAAACATAATGAAACAAAGTAGAGAATCTCCTTTGATATTGAAGAAAAGAAATACTCACCTGATTCACTGATTTCACTAGTTTGAAAATTAGTTCTTTTCTTTTTATCAATACGTTTCCTTAATATCCTTAATCCACGGTTAACAAACAAGAGAGAGAATAGTATCAGAAATGGGGATAGGAATATAGCATAATATTTGAAAATACCTCTTGCCATGAATACGTGAATTATAAGCAATAACCATGTTAAATAGCTAAAGAATATAGTTTCGTCTTCTTTTATTCTTTGAGCATTAAAGTGACTTATGAGTAAAACTATTCCATAAAATATGATAAATGGTATCATAGGAATATTGATGTACAGATAGAGATTAGCTAAGAATTTTGAACCAAGATAAAGAAAAGAGTGTGCTAAAGTAACTCCATGCCTAATCCCTTCTTCTGTTAAAGTAACGTACCATAAAGATCGACCTGCAGCGAAAATTCTACCAACATATAGATGAGGAGTTAAGAATATCCAAGGTATAGCTAATATCAGATTCGAAAAAAGAAAAGGTCTTAGAAATTTTCTATACGCAAATGAAAGGTTATGATTCTTCCAAAGAATTGAAAACAGAGGAATCAAGAAGAAAAGAGGTATTTGCTTTGATAAGAATGCTATAGTTAGAAAATAAGCTGATAATCTATATTTTTCGCGAAGGAAGAAAATTAGCATTATCAAAGTAAAAAAAGTCATTTGTGGTCCATTCAAATAAATTGAATCTATATACAATAAATTAACTGGCATGAAAATATAAACAAATGCTGCAATTATTCCAATTATATGTCTTCTAACTTTCTTTTCTCTGAAATCTTTTAAGCAAAGTATCAGAATGTAAAGCATTACAACCGACAAGGCATCATATGTTAAAGCAGTCCATTTTACTGATTTTTGGATTAAAAGATCTCTTGCTAAATTGGGTTCAAAAGCACTCACAAATAATGATGTAAAATATAAACTATAGATGAAGATTGGACCATATAAATAATAATCTAATTCACCCACTGTACGAGCATAAGGATTCCACCCATCATATCGAAATGCTTCAAGAAAGCTATCATAATAATAAATCGAATCTTGATAAATTTCAAAATACCACACGACTGGACCTTTTTCAGTCATATGTGTATAACTAAAAGACCATTGTACTTCATTGAATATGTTTTTTCCAATAGTATCTTTTAGATACATAGCTAAAGAAAATAATGCAATAGAGATAATGACAATCAATAGAATTTCAAAATTAATATATCGTTTATAATCTCTAATTATAAAACCAAAATCAACTTTTTTTTCTTTTCGTAATGTAGACATGTAGCTGTTTGAACTTATAATCACACTTTTTTAAGATTTACTAACTAATTTCAGCAAAATTGTATATCTATTGCAATTAAAATTATTACTTAAAGCTCTTTTCACCTGCTAAAATTTCAACTTTAAGAATATTTTCAGAAGGAGTGAGAGGACACACCCATTGATCGTTATAAGCACAATAAGGATTGTATGCATTATTGAAATCTAATATATATTCATCATCTGATGTGTGTTCTAACTCTACATACCTACCTGATCCATATGTTTTTTTTCCACTTGTTTTGTCTTTAAAAGGTACAAAGAAGTAGGATGAATGTGGTTGTTTAAAGACAGTCAAAACACATTTTTCGGAATTAACTACAAATTCAATATAACCATGTTTAATATAATCTTGAATTTCTCCTTTAGAAGTCATTATTTTAACTTCTTCTTGGAGAGAAAACAGTTTCAGTTTCACACTATAATGATAATCAGAATTGATAGAATAATACTGAAGTTCAGTGAATTCTTTCTTTTGTTCTTCTGTCAAAGGAGAATAGGAGCCTTTAAAGAAATTATTTTTTTCAGCTCTACTCTCTGCTGTTTTTGCTTCATATGTCATTCGAGTCAGAATGTAGTTGGATTTCAAATATTTATTTTATTCCTTCTTACAAGAATTGAATTCTTGATAAAACCTAATTTTTATAAGAAGATTCTTTTGTCATAGAGGTAGATGAAAGAAAAAATAGATTTGAATATACTCCTTGATAACTTACCTTTTGGTGTCTCTGTTCAAACAAAAGAAAGAAAGATCATTTATGAAAATGAAAAAATGAAAAAGATGGTTGGATCTTTTCTTTATAGACAATGTTACAATCGTTGGCATTATCTAGAAAATAGAGGAGAAGAACCATGTCCTGACTGTCCAGCTTCTGTTGGTTTTCAAGATTCAGAATCTCATAAGATTTTCAGAAAGACTATAGATGAAAATGGTAATGATATTTATGTTGAGATTAAGTTTGTTCCGATTTTTAATAACGATGGAGAATTGGAAAAATACATTGAAATAATATCTGAAATTGATCTTGAAGATAAAGCTAGAGTTTTATCAAAACAACCTCTTGATTTAGTATTGAATCAAGTCCAAGTTTCTATCATTCAATTTGGGGATTTAGGAGGGGAAATAATTACAACAGATAATCTTAATTTTGTAAAAAAAGATGAGCTTGAGGATTTTCTAGTCAAGGTGACCGTCTACATTTTTAGCGGATTAATTCAAGGTTTTGATGATCAAGAAGGTCTTTTTGGACCTTTACCAGTTCTAGATAAAACTAACTATGAAATGCTTGCACATGTTTTTAAGATTAAGAATAAGAATGCTTCAGATCCCAGAAAACACGAGCAAGAGCCATGTATGCTTTATATCTTCTTTCCTAGGGATTATTTCTTCCTATTTGCAAACAGGGACGAAATTGAGGATTTCATAAACAAACAAATAGATAGCTGGGAAAACACACATAACATTACAGAAGATGCACGAGAGAATTTTGTTAAAGAACTTCATGAAGTAATTAAAAATCAAATTTAATTCATAAATGAGTTTTAGGTTCTATTAAGAAATTTTTCACATTTCTTTGCTTACCTTTTGGTTCTTCATCAGGATAACCTATA
>JAEOTG010000282.1 GCA_016839985.1 Candidatus Heimdallarchaeota archaeon
AATTCCTCCAATCCACTTAATTCAAAGTTATAGTGATTTAAAACCAGTTTCACCAATAAAAACGAAATATTATATTGAAGCAGTAAAAGCAATTGAGAATGCTGGGGAAAATGCAAACTTTCATGCTTATTGGACAAAAGATTATAATCGATTCATAGTGAAAGCAAGACCCTATGGTTCAAAAGAAATTATTATAATATCACCTTTAAACGATATGAAAGAAACTCTAACTGATTTGTTTATAGTTTAATTAGTTTTAATTCTCTTATGCCGCTTTTCTCCCAATACTCTCTTTAATTTCAACTTCAGGAACAACATTTTCCAATTCATTCATTCTTGATTTAACCAGATTAATTCTCCTCTCTAAATCATCCAAATCTCTTTGATAAGCAACAGAAGCATCTAGAGCCTTTCCAACTCTTTTAGAAACAGTGGATAAATATCTAGAAATCATATCAATTTGTTGTGTCATCATTTCTAGTCTTTCCATAATCGTGTCAATTTTAGATTCTATTGGTTTTCCTTCAACCTTTTTTGATTTTTCTCTAAAAGTCTCTTCATCACTTTCGAAAAACATACCATCACTATGTAATCTATGTCAGGAAAAGATTTAAGGAGATAGTATGGGTCCACGCGGAATTGAACCGCGCCTTTTGCCGTGTAAGGGCAATGTCCTAACCGATAGACTATGGACCCGATAATATCTCTTAGAACCGTATACCTTTATAAAATTATTAAAACTTAAAAAGAAGGCAAAGCAGCAACATTAACTATCATTGAAACTATCTGCTTTACTTCAAGTCTTGGTTTCCATTTGAAAAATCCATTGCTCATTTTTATTGTTCCTTTGTCCCCGTTTATTGTTACCATGTACTTACTACTGTTCAAGTATTTGATTTTTGGTACGATAGAAATACACCTTAAAGAGTCAGGTTTAGTAACAATGTAATCTTTGTATTTTCTGTTATTCTCTAAATGTCTACCACGAATTATTTGATACCACAAACCATGGATATACTTGAACATTGCTTGTTTCAATTCTGAGCTGTACTTTTTTGTTATATGCATTAGATGTCCTGCATCAAGAGAAATTGTTGATAAAGTCACTTCTAATAGACTTGCAATTATCTCTCTGATTTTATTAGTAACAAAATCTAAACCACGATATATCTCCAAAGTTCCTAATTTCAAATCAATAAAACAATAAACTTTCCTCACTATCTTTTCTTTTCCATTTGCTTTCAGGTATTCCACCATTTCGTAAGCTTCATCTGAGAAAGCTCGTTTCATTCCAGTCTCTACATCCTCCTCATACCAAACATCTATCTCTATTTCATTTTCATTATACCTGGATGATTTGGCTTTTAACCAACATCCGTTTTTTCTCTTACCATTTAACTTTTTGATCATGAGATCTTTAGCAGGTAAGGGCTCTAATTTATATAGTGTAACAGTTGTCATTTTTCTCCTACCTCCATATATCATTTAATGTCTATATATTAGATTAATTACATTTATATATTCGCATTATTTAAATATAACTGAGGTGAAGTTGTGATGAACGATTTTAAAACAACCAAAGAGGTAGAGTACGACACCAAAAACACGAAAAGAGTAATTAAGACTTTAAAAGAAAGCATCAGAGGTATGACCATAACTGATGTTGCACATGATCTAAAACTAAACAGACACACAATAACAAAAATACTTGACAAGCTTTTGATTGAGAAAAAGGTTAATTATGATGAAAAGGGACCAGCAAAAATATTTTACTCAACAGGAACAAACAAATTTGTTGGTAGAGTAGATCAAGGCAAGTTTGACAAAATATGGATAGACGTATTCAAACCAAAATACCCAGGTGAACAACAATTTGTTAGAATCAATCAAACTAAACATGATCATTTAATCAGAGCGAGTAGTAAATTCAGATCAGTTGGCGCAATTTCGATAAAAAGAAAAAATTTGATAACATTGATCAGACTACTAAAAAATATTGCAAGAGATGAATTTAAGTTAAAGGTTTAATATTTTAATCCTACATAATTAGAGGTGTTTTATGACAAATCAAAAGGATATTCAAGAGAAATTATTAAGGTATCAGATGTTAGAAAACCAGATCAAGGCACTAAACCAGAGGAGAGAATTGTTACTGAGTAAAATACTAGAAATGGAAAGTACTTTGAATTCGATCCAGGAAATAAAGAAAAGTAAGGGAGATGAAATACTGTTACCAATAGGATCTAATGTACATGTACCAGGTTCTCTAAAAAAAATACAAAAAATGATAGTTGAATTGGGTTCCAATATTGCAATTGAAACTACACCTGAAAAAACTAAGGAAATTTTAGACAAGAGAAAAATAATATTGGAAGATGGATTGAAAACAGTAGAACAACAATTAATGATGATCAGTCAAGAATTAATGAGACTAGAACCTGAGATACAAGCTATGATACAGAAATCTAGAACTACAACACAACCAGCGGGATAAAATGTTTGGATTTTTAAAAAAGGTTTTTAAGAAAAAAATTAAGGATGTTTCTAGATCAGTAACTAAAAAAATACTAGAGAAGAAAATATCTGAAAAAGATGTAGAAAATATTTTGGAAGATTTAAGTATAACACTTTTACAAGCAGATGTTGCCTTTGAAGTTAGTGAAAAGATTAAGGAAGACCTTAAGAAGAATTTAGTCGGGAAAGAAGTAAAAAGAGGGAAGGTTAAAGACTTGGTTTTAAAGACGTTTAAAGCCAGTTTATCTGAAATTCTTGACGTTCCAAAAATTGACTTGATAAACGTAATAAAAAAAGATAAACCGTCAGTATTAATTTTCTTGGGATTCAATGGTTCAGGAAAAACAACCTCACTTGCTAAGATTGGTA
>JAEOTG010000283.1 GCA_016839985.1 Candidatus Heimdallarchaeota archaeon
ATTCAAGAGACAACCCCCCCTAGATTAAGTCCAGCATATAGACCTATTTTTCAATATGCTGATGAAAATGCAACAGAAATTTATCCAAGAAATGATTCAGTTAATTGGGGAGCAGTAATTGAAGCTGATTTATACAAGAATGTTTCAATATGGTATAGTTATTATCAAGGAGATAACGAAAGCCTTGTACGTCTTCATGGAGATGATGGTTATCCTTCAAATGATGTTTTAAGTTGGTTAGAAACTGATCCTACATTTATGACATATGATAATGAAACTACAGTTACTGAAGGTGCAGGTATATTTGCTTACTATAATTATACATTTAATCTTTCATCTGAATTTATCCTCTTTCGTGCAAAATTGGGAGAATATGAAGATGATATTAATGTACCAAATATGATAACAACAGGAGTAAGAATAAGTTCCTGGTTCAATCAAGAATTTTATACTCAATATGATTCCATAGATATGAATATATCACTTATTGATTACAATATAACAAGCTATGGTCTGATGTATAGAGATATATCTGAAGGTTTTTCTGAAACTTTCAAGAATGTTACAGTTGCACTTACGCAAAATGGAACAAGTGACATTGTTACTTCATCAATTACACATTCTTATGAACCTGATACGCGCTTAGATGTAAGAGCTTTCATTGTTCATTTTGACAATATTACCAAAGAAAACAGGATTTTAGTTGAAAATCAAGCTCATATTATTACAATTGTAGATGGAGATCCAGAATTGAAAGTAACTTCAATAAGGTATACAAATTCCCTAAACGTAAGCATAAAATGGGATGCAGAGCTTATTAAGGCAAACTTCACATCCATCGAGATAGATTGGAATGATACAACAGGAATAGAAACATATCTACCTCCTACTGAAAGTAGTATATCTCGTTACACTTTATATCATCTTTATGCATCACCAGGAGAATATAATATATCCGTAACAGCAAAAGCTTTCAGTGCATCAAGAACTGAAATTGTTCAAGTACTTATTGATCAAGAATCACCTACGGGTGATATAATGATTAAAATGGCAAATGGGACATTCGTAGAACCTGATCTATTAGATCCTATAGCTTTAAGTGATACGTCTAAACAAGTTACATTTCTAGTATCAGGGATTGATGTTGGTGGTAGTGGTATTGATCAGATTAGTGTAGAATCAGATGAAGGTAATAAGGCTGCAAGAATTGATGATGGGGAGTTAACCTTATCAGGTCTGGAATATAGAATCTATTCTATTGATTTCAATATTATAGATAGAGCAGGTAATGATTTTTCACTAACAATATTCATTGAATTAATAAAACCTGATGAACCTAAATGGATACCAGTTCCATTCCCATTTGGTCTAGTAACTATTCTTGGATTAATCTCTTTAGCAGTTATATATATGAAAAAAAAGAGATAATCCTATACTCTTTTTCTTTTTAGGAGATTCTTTTTAAACAAAAAGAAGAAATATTATTGAGGAACAATTGAATAAGAATTTATCAGAACACGATTATTCAGAAGAGGAATTATTTGAATTTTTAATTAAACAAGTAAACGATAAACGTGAAGATTTTTCTATTTTTGCAATTAGGGAATTAAAACATTTCAATTTTCCAAAATCAATAGAATTGCTTGTAGAAATAGTAAACAAAGAATCAAATATTAGAAAAAAAGAAGAAGCAATTAAATCATTGAAAGTTAAGCAGCAAAATCGATTCATAAAACAAGCAATTTTACAACAAATTTCATCATCAGCTGAGAGAGTGCGTTCAGAAGCTGCTGAATTATTAAAAGAGTATGGAGAATCATTAGCTCCTGAATTACAGAACCTAACACTCGAGGATTTACCTAAGTTTGCGTTATCCAAAGGAATCTGGCTATTAGGTCAAATAGGTGATTCTTCCACAATTGAATTTTTCAATTCGAATAAAGTTTTTTCTAAAAAAGAAATGCAAGAGTCAATTGAAGATGCCGTTATTTCAATTAAGAGTAGAAATGTAAAATTGTTATTAGATGATATAAAGAAAAAAGAAAAAAAATGATTTTACTCCTTCCATGCGATTGCAGATATTTCCACGTCAACATCTTTGGGTAGTCTACTCACTTCTACTGCAACTCTAGCAGGAGGTTTTTCGGTAAAGAATGTTGCATATATCTCATTCATTTTTCCAAAATCATTCATATCTTTAAGATAGACTCTACATCTTACTACATCTTGTAGAGTATATCCTACATCTTCTAAAATAACATTAATGTTATCTAAAACTTGTTTAGTAGCTTTTTGGACATCCCCTACAATAATATCACCAGAAGAAGGATCTACTGGTATTTGTCCAGCGATATATAGAAATTGTCCAGCTTGAATTGCTTGTGAATAAGGACCTACAGGAGCAGGAGCTTTATCAGTGAAAATTACTTTTTTTGAAGCCATAGGAAGAAATTTTTTTGCCAAAAAATAAACTTTACCCTATATAGCTAAGATTCCCATATTTCTAAGATTTTGAAAATAAGACAAACTACGAAATTTAAAGCTATTTTGTTTGTTTTTTCATACTGTGTTTCTACAATGTCAACATACGATGCTTTAGGTAAGATTAGCTTGAGAATTTCCACTAAAAGATAAGGAGTTAACCCAAAGGATTCTGCTGTACCTAAAGTTGGAACATAAGCCTGATCCAATGAATCTACATCTAAGCTTAAAAAAATTCTATCTTTGTTTTTAAGAAAATCTCTAATAGACTGCATACATTTTTCTTTGTTCTCGAAAAACTGATGCATTGGGATAAATGATACTTCTTTGTTCTTCAATTTATGAAATTCTTCTATAGTTTGAGTATATGCATGACCTCCAATCAGTAACATCTGGTTTTTAGATAAACTGTTATCTTTTTTTAGATTTGTAAAAACAGTTCCATGGGAATAAAATATCCCTGGTGGATATTCATCTGCTAAATCTGCATGAGCATCTATCCAAATCACGGCTGTTTCTTCATTCCAAGATGCTTGAGAAAGTGTATCATACGTTATACTATGATCTCCACCAAGAACCAATAATCGAAGATTTAGTTCACCAGTTTTTTTCCAGATTTTCTTAATTTTTTCCTTTTCTTTTATAGGATTAATATTTCCAAAATCAAAATAACTAGATTTGCTTTCAATCATATTAAAATGACTTGATATCCCGCTAAATTCCATTGATTGTTTTCTCAAAGCATCTGGAGCTTTTTTAGAACCACCGGGTGTTGCTTTAATTCTTTCAAAAGGTAAACCAAACAAGAGAACAGATTTTCTCTCTTCTATATCAGATAATTTGTTAATTGGAAAAAAACCTAAAAATGTAGACTTCATCTTTTCTTATTCCTCAAATGCTTATTCTTCTTATCATGATTTATTGATCTCTAAGGAAATAATCTGGTGATGTTACAAATCTGTGTTCGTCATCTATTTCTCCAACTTCAATATCTGTATATATCTCTTCCATGATTTCCTTATCACTCAAATCAGCTAGAATTCTTCTTTTATCAACAGAGATAATTCTCGATAATTCAACAGTCTTTGGATTGAATTTCTCCATCGTTTCTTTCATATAATCAATATCAGAGATTTTTCCTGAGAGGTTCATAAAAGTCATTACTATATCAGGTCGTAAAGCTATTTGTGGAGCAATACTAAGTTGTTTACCTATGGATATTGCTAGGTTGTCTATGAAATTTTTATCATCTTCAAATAGTTTTTCAGGATTGTCATGAATGAAGGAAGCAATTAACATTAAGTCTATTGATGTCCAGATATTCAGAACAGGTTTTTCTAGAAGCTTGAGATTAAATACAACTCCAACTTCTGTTCCTTTAACGTTTTCAACAACTTTTCCTTGTAAATCAAAAATTTCAGATAATTCAAACGAAGGAGACCCATAGTTTAATTGTATTGTGTCACTTATAACGCGAACATTCCCAAGAGAATAAAGGATATATTGTGCGTTCTCAACTTTTTCAGGCAAGATTCCAGTATTATTTTCAATTAAATACTTCTGTAGAAAGTCTTTTGTATCCACTTCTTCTTCTGAAATTTCGTGTTCTTCTGCTAATTTTGAAATCACCTCTAATTTTTTCTTTTGAGCAGAAATTGTAGAAATATTTGCTTCTGAAGGTAGAGTTTCTGTAAACAAGAAATCATGAATTTGTTCGTACAAAAACTTTGATAGTGTATCCTTTTGAACTACCAAAAAGTACCCTTTATCTGGATGGTAAATAACTGAATGTGCTTTTCCTAAGTTGTTACCAATTATATCTTTAACTTCTACATCTTTGTTACCAGCTAGGTGTTCATTTATCATATTACTTTCTGTTGGATTGAAATATGGTAAAACATCACCATTTTGCATTATGTTTTGATTACTAATATTAACTTCTCTACTGCTCTTTGTTACATACTCTATTGGAACAAAAAGATAATTTTCTGGTTGTAGCATTACTTGCTTAATTTCTTCAGATAGAGGATATTCTTTTCTTTTACAATATTCTATTAGAACATTCGGAATAAGATAAGGAAAAGTGATTTGAGGTAAAGTTTTTGGTATTTCGTTAAGTAGATAATCTTTCTTTTCTTCCTCAGAAAGATCTTCTTTCTTCTTTCTTGATGGATTGACAAGATCATAAATTCTCCTAATTGTTGCAAAAGATACTTCCTGCTGTTGTCTAACTATTATTCCATATTGATCATTCAACTGCCCTGGACCTACCAAGAATCCAACAATTTCTTTTTGATTATCTAAAACTGGTTTCCCAGAATATCTCCAAAGAGATTTTAATTCAGACATCAGTTGATAATCAAGATCTCTACTTGCAAAACTTGATGAAACTGCTAACTTTGATTTAAACTGAAGATAACTTATAACTTCACTATATTTTTGTATTCTATCTTCAGTTTCAAATGCTAAATCCTTGAAATATGGAGTTATTATTTCTTGATAACGTAGATGTTCTCCATAAATAACATCCATAGCGTCTAAATCTTTTGCATAATCATTGATGTCCTCATCTAGCAATTCTTCATAGATTTCTAGTTGTCTCAATGTCCTTTCAACTTCCTCAGCTTGATTTGTTGCCAAGTTTTTCTTACTGGTATCATAAAAATGGTTGAATTTCTCTTTTTCTTGCTGGATTGTCACTTTCCAGTTCAAAGTATCTTGAGCTGCTTTCTTAAGAATGGGTCTATGTCTTAATACTCTTTCATTTATATCGTAAATGATCCCTTTTAGTTCCTTTTTCTCAGTTTCCATTCTCCTAAGTCGATTAATATTCTCACTCAATTCATTATTGAATAAAAGGAAATTATTGTGAGTATTCTTGTATAAATGATCTTTATTAACAGAGAAAAGTAACTCAGATAATTTATAGAAATGTTGGAAGATTTTATGCTGCTTTGCTTCAATTTCATTTCTTTTTGCTAGATAATCTTGATCATTGATTTTCCCTGCAACATAATCTTGTTCCCAGTTCATTTCTTCCTCAAAGGTTTTTGTTGCACCTTTAATAGCTAGATTCATTACGTATCTTACTTTTAATTCCTCAATTTCTACAATTGGTATATTTTCCAATTCAATAGAAGGGATTTCTATTTTTCTTGCAGGTGGAGGAGTAGGTGCAAGTTCAACTTCTTCTTTTTCAATTTCTTGAATATCTGATTCAAGTTGAGGAAGAGCTTCTATTGTTTCTTCAATGGATTTTAGTTGTTCTTGAGTTTTTAAAGAAGAAGGAAGGCTTGTCATAATTTCTTGATATTTATTTTTCAAAGTTTGGTATGTTCTTCTATCAATTGAACCTCTTATGTATCTAAGATCTAAATCTCTAATGAAACGTAAAATTCGTCGTTTCCTATAACTTGTATCTTCTTCTGACATTATTAATTATGATTAAGGAATAACTCCTAAAAATATATTGCTAAACTACCCAAAAAGAAATTTTATTTCAAAAAACTCAAACAGATACTTTCTAAGTACTAAAAACTGATTTAAATTCTAAACTTGCCTCTAGAAAAAATTAATAAAAGGAGAATGTAAGCATAATATCAGAAGGTGAGTACTTTGAGCTTTCAAGATGAAGTTGCAAAAATAGCATCAGAAGGAACTATTGGTGTGGTTTGGTTAATGGGAGATGATTTGAAAGTATATTATACATATGGTGATTGGCAGGTTGATCCTACCATTCCATTTAATGCATGGAAGAATCAGATTCCTGATATAAATTTTGGTGGAGATTTGAAATTTACAGTTATTACAATGTCACCAGATAGACTTATTTCTACAAATTTAGGAGGGCAGGGGCATTTAATTGTAGCTAGATGTCCTAAATGGGCGGGATGTGTTATTGCTTGGTCTCCAGCAAATGTGCAGAAAGAGTATGCATACGCGTCTACTGCAAGATTAGCTGCTAAAGTAGCCTGATTTGGTGGATTTTTGTCTTTTCCACCTTTTTTTAAAAAACAGGATAGTAGTATATTTCTCACAATAAAGTTACATCCTCGTTCAACTAAAAATGATATCAAGATTAGTGATTTTTCTCTTGATATTTTTGTCAAAGAACCTCCTGTGAAAGGAAAGGCAAATCAAGCTTTAATTAGATATTTATCAAAAATGTTCTCTATCCCTACATCATCCTTAGCAATTGTAAGTGGATTAAAATCTAAAACAAAAATAGTAAGTATAATTGGATATTCTACAGATACAATATTAAAGAAGATAAAGAGTATTAAATCATAATTTCATTTTTTCGAATGCTCTTATTAGCTCATTTCTTTCATTAAATCTTGTATATAGATTCTTACTAAGAGACATCAATAATGCAACATTATCTTCAACCGTATCTAACATCATTTCTTCTAAATTAGTTAGAACATCATGTATTCTATCTTTGAATTCTTCTGCATGGTCTAGAATTTCGATTTCCAACAAGTATAGTATAGATAAATCCAAACCGTGTTCTCCTTCTACATCTTTTGCATCAAAAAATGTTGAATATTTATAATCTGTATCTGAAGCTTCCTTCCTGATATCTCCTATTTTCTTCACAACAAGTCCTGCTGGACCCCAACTAGTTAATAATTGAGAATGAATTAAGAGTTCATTAACTTGACTCATTGAATCTCCCGCATCTCTCATAATCTTAAGTAGTTTTGCTCTAAATGCAATATCTGAATCTTTTCTATGCTCCAAATCATGATAACCTTCATAGTTTTGGATATTTGTACTTAAGATTTTTAATGCCTCACTTGGTTTTTCAGATAAATCTTCTTCTACTTCTTCTTCTTTCTTCTTTCGACCAAACATTTGTTGTCATTCCTTATTTATCCTTTTTACTTAAATATATTTGGTGTATTTCTTCAGTTGAAGTTGCTTGTTCAGCTAATCTGTCTTCAACCATTTTACCTGTAAATCTAGGAAATCTTAAAGCTAATCCATCTGATTCCCTTTCTAGTTCTCCTTTTGCGCAAGTATGCATAGGACTTACTGTAATTTCAGCCCCTTCTACTTCTATAACAATCTGAGGATCAAACCATACAGGACTTTCTATTTCACTTTCAACTTCTTTTGGTTTATCTCTACTTAAAGGTTTTAACATTTTGTACAGAATATCTAGATCTTCATCAGAAAAACCTGCTCCAACCCAAGTAAAGGTTTGATAAACTAAATTTTCTGGATTATAACAACCTAAAAGAAAAGTTCCATATTTACCTGCTCTTTTCCCTTTACCATAATCAGCACCTATGATAACCAAATCAAAGGTATCTGGTAGAATATAATCCTGCTTAAATTTAACCCAATTCCATCCACGAGCCCCCGCTTGATAAATTGAATCTGGAGAAACATCCTTTCCCATTACTCCTTCACAGCTGTTTTCTAATGCTTGATTAAAGAAAATCTCTATGTCATCTGTATTATCAACCACCAATTGATGAGAGAATTTAATATTCTCTGTTTCCTTTATTATTTCTGTCAACAATTTCCTTCTTTCAATATACTCAGTATCTAGTCTTGATTCATTGTAACAATACAGAACATCAAAAAGATAAACCCTAACAGGGATTTCCTCAATTTTCTGATCAACATCATATTTTCTTTTTCTTTGTGCTACTTGTTGGAATGGGAGTATTTTTTCCTTTGTTGAATCGTATGCAACAATTTCACCTTCAATGATTATTTCGTCTTCAATTGCTGCTTCTTTTATGAACCTATTCACATCTGGGAACTGATTAGTGATATCTTCAGGTTTTCGGGAAAAAAGTTTGATATCATCTCCCTTTTTATGGATTTGTACTCTTAATCCATCATATTTATATTCCAAAGAGCATTTACCACCAAATTTCTCTAGAAGTTCTTCAGAACTAGATACCCTTTGAGCAAGCATTACGCGAATCGGATTAAACAATCTAACTTCTATTTGTTTGACTGCTTCTATGCCTCCTTCATACAATTGTTCTGCTACAAATCCTATATCTGCATTACTGTTATATGCTCTTTCTAACAAAGGTTTGCTCTCTCTTGAACCAGTTTTAGAAACTGAAAGAGCTTCTAACAGAAGATGTGACTCAATCCCTATTCTAAGTTGACCTATAACAATTCGTATTATAAAACGTGCTTCTAGAGGTTTAACTTTTGATATCAAACCTGCTAATGTTTTAATTTTTTTATCTGCAGAACCTTCTCCAGACATCTTAGCTATTTTATCTAAGATCTCCCAGACTTCGCTAATTTCATATTCTTTATCTTCTTCTTTTGTTTGAGTAAATGAAAGAAGGCTAGTTTGAGATTTTTTTTCAAGTAGTTGATGGGTTGTTTTACCTAAATCTCCAATTTCCTCAAATGTATTCATTATTGATTTTTCACTTGTACCAGTTGCAAGAGATAAGGCTTTGATAACCATTTTTTCAGCTAACATCAATTTTATTCCTACAAAATCGGGGTACAATTTACCTAAAGTCAAGAAAGTTATTTTGCCTATCTCATCTGAAACTGAATGTTTTAGAGTATCTGCTAATATATCAATCATTTCAAGTTTCTTTTGTGTTTTTTCTAATTCAAAATAACATTTACTCAGTTCATTGAATTTCACATTAATCGATCCTTGAGAATTACTTTCTTTTCTTTGGTTGTTCCTTTAGTTCTAATAGTATTTCACTCATAATATGTATCAAATTTGCACTCAGAACATCGACGCTGTTTTTTAGTTTGCGTATTGCAAGAACTAAGGCATTTATATTCACTCTTTCTTGTGGTTCTCTTATTTGTGTTGAAGGAATCATATCTTGAGGCTCTATATCTTTGAGTTTATCATCAAACCACATTAGGTCTTTTTCAAATTGATCAGCTGGAGTTGGGACTGGCATATCTGCTATATCGACTTCTTTTCTTGCAGGTTCAGCACTCTCTTCTTTTTCTTCTCTCTCACGTAATTTCTCAAGGTAAGGTAAAACCTGAGTATAATCTATTCCCTTTCTTCGAGCCATATCTGTAATTAAGATATCCCTATATCCAGGATCCTCAATGTTAAGAGTGTCTACTTCGTCTTCTAAATCTTGAATAACTGAAAGAGCTTCATAAATGTCTTCCTTCTTTAATTTAGGAACCTCCTCAGCAACCTCTGGTTTTTGAGCTTTTACTTCTTGTTTTAGCATTTCCATTGCTTTCATTACTTCAGTTTTTACAGAGTCTCTTTCTCCCCTTTGAAGAGCTTCTTTAACCATGTCAACTTTAGTAAGAGAATCAGAAACAGGAGTTTCAACTTCAGCTACAGCTTCTTCTTTCTTAGCTTTCACAGCGGGTTTTTCCTTTTTTAGTGGTGTATCTGCTATATTATTGAAAATATTAGCTGCTAGCTTTTTATTGTCTCTTAAGTCTATTCCTGATTTTTTATCAGAAAGCATTAAATAAGAACCACATACAAAAACTGTTCCTAGTCCATAAGAAGTCTTAGCCATAACAGTAGCACTTGGAGGATCGCTTGAATTATCGGTTCTTGCTAATTCTTCAACATCCTTTCCAATATGTACTGAACAACCGGAAACAAATGTGATGTTTTCTATTCCCTCCGTAAGAGGACTAGCATAAATATTAGTAATTACAACGTTACTTTCTAATTTTAGATCAAAATTTTGGTAATCAAATATTTGATTTGCGACCAATTCTATATCAAAGTGCTTCAACAATGTGTTTAGGTTAGTGTTTAAACCCTTATCACCACCAGCATTGGCGAAAATTGCTAAACAACCTCCTTCATCAACATATCGGAGCAAAGCCTTTATTTCATGTCCATACATTTTACTTCCATCCGGACATAAAAAGACGAAAATCTCAGCATTTGATACCATACTATATTTTATTGGATATGTATCATATTTTCTAACCTTATGACCATTTTTTTCGAGCAATTCAGCTAGTTTCTGAAAATTATCTCCTATATTACCTCTTTCTTTTTGTGTTTCATCAAATAAAATATTCATTTGTACACCTTTAGGAATTTTTAACTTCTTAGACTCTCAACAATACTTATTGCTTTAAAAATATAAGTTTGCTGTTAATTTAAACTTAAATACAAAAAAGTCTTATAAAGACTAAGAAATGATAATTAGTAGTTAATAACTGTCAAAAAGTTGAAATCATAATAGAATTAATAATGATATATCCGGTGTTTGAATGAGTGCTATAGATTTTAAAGAAGCTCTAGCTTTATCAAAAGAGAGTCTAGACATTATTATCCTTCATTCACAGAAAGGAGGACCTGGAAAAACTACATTATCATGTAATATTGCACATGAACTGGCAAAAAGAGGAAATAAAACCATCTTAATTGATCTAGATATTGCGCAACCAACTATACAGCATATATTTCATATACCTGATAACAAAGTAAATGCAACCATTAATGATGTTCTTTTAGGAAAAAAACAAGTAAGTGAAGATGTAGTTATTGAAACTGACAATCCCAATCTTTATCTGATTGTTGCAAAAGAGAATGTTGAATATGGAGAAGGATTATTGTCTTTATTAGAAGGAATTCAACAATTTTCCTTTTTTGCTCTGCATGAAATGACAAAATTCCTCCTTAGATTAGGTTTCAGATACATTGTTTATGATTGTGCACCTGGATATAGAATGGAATCAGTAAATGCTGCTGCAATAGCTGATGCTAGAATATTTGTAATGAGACCATCTACATTTAGTTTTGCTGGTGCTAAACAAATGCTAAGTTCTATCTACAAAAAACTAGCAATCAGCTCTTTGAATTTCTTTGTTTTTAATCAACTTCCTCCAGAGCTCAAGGATGAAAGTCAAAAACTCTTAGAATCATGGAAGAATGAGATAATTGAAATGTATAAACCTGATAAGATTGATTTCCTAGATTTTCTTCCATTATCTTCTGCAATTATGGAATTAGGAATCAAGGGGGAGTATATTTTTCCTGAAGATGAACCATTATACAAAAAATTAACTCAGTTAGTTGATGTTGTTACAACCAATATCAGCAAAATGAAAGAAAAGAAATAAACAAGAAATCTCTAATACTTATCTGCAAAATCAATGGACAGTTGCCGAAATTTTATATTACCCTTTGTATATTGTATTTTCAATGAGTGAATTAACAAAATTTCAATGTCCTTATTGTAATTCTCCACTGGAAATAAATCCAGAGGATAAAATTTTCAACTGCGTGTCTTGTGGTCAAGCAATTTTATCAGATGGAAGTAAATTCGAAAACCACTATATTCTTGAAAATACAATCAGTCAAAAACAAGTACATGATATTGTAAAGAATTTCATTAGAAAAAAAGGATATCTACGAGGAATTAGAGGATACAAAATAACTCAAGTAACTCCTATCTTGACTCCTTTTTGGTGTGTTACTACTGATGCATATACTCATTTCGTTGGTTATCTAAGGTACTCTGAAACAAAAACTCGAACAGTAGGTACAGGAAAAAACAGAAGAACAGTGACTGAACATGTTACAGTTTATAGACCTGTTGATAATGAAATCAATGAAAAAAGAGTAGACGTTCTGCTTGGGAGAAGAGGAAGTTCTATTTATGGTTATGATAAAGTGAAGAATCTTCTTAGATCCCAATTCTCGAATGCTGTGCCTTTTAACTATGATCGTTTAGCTGGAGCAGAAAAGGAATTTGATTATTTATCTTCAGAGATATCCTTAGATGCTGCAAATCAATTAGGTAAAACAATTGTTTTTGATGATCACAGATCTAGAGCGGAGAAAGCTTGCACCAAGGTCTTTGATTGTGCAACTCAAATATCATACACTGGAACATATTTTGTGCATGCTCCAGTTTGGCAAATCGAATACATCTTTAAAGATGAAACATACAGAATAGCAATACTTGGAAGTACGGGGAGTGTAATTTTAGGAGAAATTCCTGTTACAACAAGATTCAGAGTTATTTTCCTTACGCTATCTATCCTCTTCCTAGGTGGTGGAGGAGCTGTAAGCTATTTCTTCAGTGATCAAGTAGCTGTACCAATAATTGCTGGTATTGTAGCAGCTGTTATAGGGTTCTTTACGCTGAAGAATACGTTTAAGCCTATGAGTGTACATGGAGGTTAAAAAATGAAAAGTATAATGTGTCCAAATTGTTCAGCTCCACTTGAAATGGAGGATACTCAGACTCATGTTACATGCCCTTATTGTAATGTTACAAGTGAATTGAAGAAAGTCAAAGAATTAATTGAACATTATATGTTACCTGTGATGTATGATGCAGAACAAATCAGAACAGAGCTAGTAGGAGATATCCTTAAGCACCCAGGAACACCAGAAGATTTGCATAAATCACTTAAAATAACAAAACTAGGCTTGAAGTTTATACCTTATTTTATTGTTACAGTTCATCTTCGCACTGAATATTCAGGTGTCGGTGAATATGCAACTTATAGCTTCCGTTATAAATCAGGCTATAGAAACATAGATTTCCACCCAAAACCTGAACAAGGAGTATTTGATGATGAAAGGGAATTTATCATTTATGCAGCTGAAGAAATAAATAATGAACTTCTCAATTTTGAAATATCAACAAGGGGAAAAGTATATTTCCAAGCACTTGAAGCTGAAAAAGTAAGAGCAGATGTGGCTTCAAGTGTCTTTGATCTTGAGCAAGCAAAAGCAGAAGCAATTAATTCAATGAAAGAAATTCATAAAGGCTTAATGCTCAAGGAATTAGCCCAAATCCAAGAAGTTAAAGATCTACCTGAAGTAAGAGGTGTTTATTTGTTACATATACCCTTTTATTTTCTAGAATTTGAAGTATCAGGTAAAAAACAAACTGCTATACTTGATGGTGCAACTGGTCGAACAGTAATTACTCAAATCCCAAGAGAAACATCTTATTGGTTACAAGTAGGTGTGTTGTCTTTCCTTTTTGGTGCTATTGGTTTAGCTGGAATATACCTAGCAGTTCAACAAATATTCCTTTACTTCGGGATTTTTGCAGCAATTGCAGGTCTTGTTTTTGCAGCAAGAACTTTGCAACTTGGATTGAAAACAAGATACAGAGAAACTCAAAGACGAAGAAGAAGATAAAAGTTGCTTTCATAGCAATAAATTAAAATCTTTCTTTCTCTCTTTTTTTATGTATGATTATGTAAAAGGTGCGATGAAATGGAAAAACTAATCCCAATCTTCTTTGATTTTGGAGGAACTGTTGTAGATACAATTAAAATTACAAGTGCTGTTTTCAAAAAAGCTTTTGGTAAAGAATTCTCTAGAAAACAAATAATTCAGATGTACAAAGATGCTTCTAGGAAAAGAATGAGTATGTATATGTTCTTTAAGTATCCTGTCAATCCAATAAGACTTCTTCTAAACAAGAGGAAACTAGAAAAACTGCAAAAGGAAATATTTATCGAGAAAATCCAATTAGTACCTCAGGCAAAAGATACTTTATCGAAGATAAGGAAAATTGAAGATTTAATTTTAGTAATTGTTACACAGAATCCTACAATGGCAAACAAAGAATATTCTGATAAGGTCTTGAAAAAACTCTTTGGAAAAAACAATCCCTTTGATATAGTTTTATCTGGTGAAGATAAGCTATCTCTTATAACAGATAATTTTGACACTGAATCAATCTCTAAAGGTGTTCTAATAGGTGATCTCCCGAATGATGTAATTGTTGCAGATATGCTAAAAATCCCTTGTTTTGGTGCTGTTTGGGGATACTCTGATGAGAGCGAAATGGATACACATTTCATTGTAGATGAATTTTCAGAACTTTATGATATGATTTTAGATCACATAGAAGATCTTAAAGAAGATGCACAAAAAGAAGATCAGCTAGAAGAGATAGAGTTTGATGAGACAGAATTTGATGATCTTGAATTTGAAGAATTGGAATTTGAAGAAGAGTAATAATTTTACTTCTTACCAATTTCAAGTATATAATCGGTAATCTCTTTAGCAACCTTCCCAATCTTGTTCTTAGTTTTTTCTTTTAAAAGACTAGCATCAGTTTCTGCTTTTTGGATTAAGTGCTCATATTGCGATGTATCTTTAGCTTCCTCAATTTTTTTCTTGAGAATTTCTCTTGCTTCACTTTTTGCATTCTCTAATCTTCTGATTCTATCGCTTTGAGCCTTTTCAAGTAGAAAATGTACCTCATTTTTTGTTTCCTTAATGATTTTTTCTGCTTTTTTTTCAGCAAGCTTTATTTGTTCAATTATCTCATGTTCTTTTGATGTCAAATATTTCACCGGATATAGCTTTCTTAACAAGTTATATTAGGGGACAATATGCAAAGCTTCTAACTAAAGAAGACTGGGACAACTTAATAAATAAACCTTATGAAGAATTCATCAATGAACTGAAAGTATTAGATATCGGTGAAAAATTAAAAGATCATCCATCCTACAAGTCCCATGAAATAGAAAAACTTCTGACATCGAAACTAATTGATCAATATATTTTCATTCTACGAAATTCTCCCAAATGGGGAAAAGAATTCCTAGAATCTTATACAACAAAGTTTGAAACTCTTAATATCCAGCGATTAATACGTTATCTATATTCTAGAGCTGAAATAGATCTAAAAGAAGTTATTAATCTACGAGGACAAGAGTTACTGGGAAGAACCTCTTTTATTGCTCGACTCCTTCAGAGTGAAGATTTAGCTGCACTAGTTGAGACATTAAAAGAATCTGAATATCAAAAGGAAATACAAATTGCAGAACAACTTTATAGTAAAGTAGGAGATATTTGGCCATTTGAATTTGCAATTGAAAGTTTTTATTTGAAGCAAATGCTTGATAAAGCTGGAAAATTGAAAAAAAGTCAGAGAGATGGTGCTCTTTTTTTTGTAAAGCAGGAGTTTTTGAAGAACTTGCTTCTAGTGATTTTAAAAGCAGATTTTGTTGAAGTTGATGTTGATGAAGCACTTAAACTTTTACCTATACCTGAAGAATTTCCACACAAAACTCAAGTAAAAAAAATGATGGAATCTCGCGATTTAAATTCGGATTTGGAAATTCTCAAAACATTATCCCTAAACAAAATAACAAAAGGAATAGAACTTTATGAAAAAGATAAAATGTTTCTACACATTGAGATTGGGATACGTGCTAATGAACTTGAATTAATGAAAAAGTCGTTTCATAACGATTTTGGGATTTTAAGCTTGCTTTGTTACTTAAAGAATTTTGAAACACAAATCCAAGATTTAACGAAATTACTATACTTAAAAGAATATAAGTTCCCCGTAGAAAAAACCAGGGAGCTAATAATTAACTTAGTTTAACTTTTGAACTATGGAACTAGGCTCAGAAGTATAAAAGCTATAAGTAATCCATAAATTGCTAACGCCTCTCCAAGTCCTAGGTATATTAGGTTGGGAGTGAAAACTTCTGAATTTGCAGTTATTGATCCAATTGCTGCAGGTTCACCCTTGGATAGTGTAATTGCTGCACCAAGATTGGAAACAACCATAACAAACATTGCTCCAATGTAGATATATCCATGTGTAACAGTGAATTCTCCTGTACCTTGGAGAGGACCACTTATTTTCGTGTACATTACAAAAGCTATGAGAAGACCATAGATAGCCAAAGCTTCTGCAAGAGCTAGATAGATTAAGATGAAGATGTTCAATTTTTGCTTCTCTGCAACAGCTGCAGCAGCTGCTTGTACACCTTTTGCTAAAGGTATTCCTGCTCCTAATATTGTTAACATAGTTCCTGCTATTCCAATTATTCCTAATAGTAGACTATCAACCATATTTACTCAAATCCATTTTTTTATTAAATACAAAGATTGGTTTGTGTTGTATCCCACTTCCCTCATAGAATTTGCTGAAAAATTCATAGAAATGTAATCTTAAAGTCTGTACAAACACCAGTAATCCCTCTAAAACTAACACAAAAATATTACCTATTATCAATATAAGAATTTGCCATAAAACAAAACCTGATTGAGCAGCTAATTCATTAATGACACTTAGGAAGACAACATGAGCAACTAGCATAGCAAGCATTCTTCCATAAGAAATAGTATTACTGATAAAAGTGCTAAATGATTCTAACAGGTTCATTAATCCCATCCCTATTCCTCCCAAAAAACTCCTCAGAATATCTTTACCTCTCTCTTTTAGAAAAATACTTGCAATCCCTTGACCGAATAAAGCTAAACCAACCCCTATCGATACTGAAATAAGACCAACAATAACAATATTACTTGGGTCAATTCCAAAATTGATAATGCCTAATGAACTCAAGAAATACAGAATTGCTGCGTATAAGAATATCTGAGCCCATGTTTCTTTCAATAATTCTTCATATTCTTTGTGCCTAATTTGATTAACCATCCTTAAAATTAAACCTAAAGTTACATGAATTGAGCCTATAAGTAGAGTAATGTTGAATACTTCTGTCAACTTATGAATTGGATTTAAAACTGGGTATTCAAGACCAAATAATGTATGAATCCCTAACATCTCATCGAGATGATAACCAAATGCTTCTCCAAAAATAAACGCACCAAAAATGAATGAAGAAAATCCTACAGCAAAAACTAAAACAAACATCTGCCTAACACTTCTCTTC
>JAEOTG010000284.1 GCA_016839985.1 Candidatus Heimdallarchaeota archaeon
ACCTGCTAAAGAAGATTTGTTGCCAATTGGAGATAGTGTGACTTTTAATATAAAATTGGATGTACCAATCTCTGCAGAAGCAAAAGAATATTTTGGTATGATAAAAGCTGATTCATCTCAGGCATCTGATGAAAAGATGTTTGTTCTAACAGTTTTCGAATCTAGAGAGGAATTATTAGCTTATGAAATTCAAAGACTTAAGAATGAAATTCAGGAGTTTGAAGTTGAAGTTGAAAGAGCTAAAAAAGATGGAAAAGATGTAAGTGATGTGGAAAGACTTTTAGATGAAGCGAAAAATCAAGTTGATCTAGCAGAAGATTATCTTCTCAGAAAAATGTATGATGATGCTTTAGCATCAGTATTTGCTGCGAGAAGTTTGTTGGATAGAGCAAAACATGCTTTGAGTATTGCACCATATGTAAGGTTCTTATTCCTCCCAATTTGGTTAATGGTACTTTTAGTTATTATAGCGATAGTTTTGATAGTTTCATTTATAGTGTTAAAGAGAATGAGAGTAGATATATCAAAAATTCTGAGACCAAGTATGAAAGAAGTTAAACAAGCTGCTGTAGAGGTTAAAGAAAAACCAATAGAAACACAATCTCTAGAAATAGAAAGAAACAAAATAAAGAGAATGGTGAAACTTCTTGAAACTGAAGTTAAGGAAGGCATAATTTCCAAAAAAGCATATAAGGAGTTAAAATTCAGAAACGAGACAAAACTTGCTGAAATAGAGAAGACACTGAAAGGTGGAGAATAAGCTTTAAATTTGTTACTCCTTAACAGTAACACATGAATAAGGATGCCCAAAAATCAGTTAGTGCTATCACAACTATGTTTTTACTTAATATAGGAATAGTTTTATCAGTACTAACTCTACATGAGATTGGACATGTATTAGTTGGAATTTATGTGGGTTGTGAACAAGGAAGAGCAATCATTTTTGATACATCTCAAGAAGGACCTTACGCAGAACTGTACTGTTCTGATGGTGTGAGTCATAAAATTGCTTCCATGGGTAGTGTTTTGATAACTATAGCTTTTGGTTCAACATTCTTACTGTTGAGAAAGATTCCTCAAAGAAATCTTTTTTTTATAATAATCGGTTTCAGTATCCTTTTCGCAAGTTTAGATATAGTAGTCTTTACAGGAATTGAAATGTTGCAATATTTTTCTATTGTTTTAGGTACGATTTTTATAATAATTGGTGAATTTTTTACAGGTTTAGCTTATAGTGAAGTTTAATTCTATCAATTTTTTTTCATCGATTTATTTTTATTAACAAGAAATTATATTGAATATTAGTGATATTTTGACTAGAGTGATTGGTGTTGTATCAGGGAAAGGTGGTGTTGGTAAAACAACACTTGTTGCTAACTTAGGTTCTGTTCTATCATATAAATTCAAAAAAAGTGTTGTGATAGTTGATTGTAATATAACAACTTCTCATTTGGGTCTTTATCTTGGAATGTATTATACTCCTGTAACATTGAACAAAGTTTTGTTGGGAGAAGAAGAAATGGGTAGTGCCATGTATGATCATTTTACAGGAATGAAAGTAGTTCCTGCATCTCTAGCTCTGAAAGACCTTCAAGGAGTAGATATTTTTAATCTAAAAGATACTATCAAAAATCTTTTTGGTAAAACTGATATAGTAATACTCGATTCTGCTCCAGGTTTAGGAAGAGAAGCTGTATCAGTACTAAGGGCATGTGATGAAGTTTTGCTGATTACTACACCTTATGTTCCTTCTGTTATGGATATAATAAAGTTGAATGAGGTCATAAATGATCTTGGAATTAAACCTTTAGGTGTTGTTCTAAATATGAAATCAAAAGAAAAATATGAATTGAAATCAGGTGAAGTTGAGGGATTAGTCGAACTACCTGTTATCAGTTCTATACCGTTAGATAAAAATGTTCAAAGAAGTTTAGCATTAAAAACACCAGTCGTAACTTTTATGCCAAATTCTCCTGCTTCAAAACAAATCACATCTTTGGCTGCAAGACTTATTGGAGAAAATTATGAACCACCTGGTTTGTTGTCAAGAGTTAAAAGTTTCTTTAAGTCTTAGTATTTTTTTAAAAAAAATTTCATTTATATACTGAAAAATCAAAATTTAGATTAAGTTTTTAAATCTTTTGGTTGGGAAGGGGTATGAAAAAAAGAATTATGTTATTTGCGTTTATCCTGTTTATTTTATTCTCAATTGGCTCTGTGAGTGCTTATCCGATTACTGCAGTAATGAATAAAATAATATATGCAATAAACGATCCTTTAGAAATTACTGGTTTAGTATCAGACACTACTAATATGGTTTCTATTACTGCAACAATATATGACTCTATTGGATCTACAATCAATGTTTTAAATGCTGATAGTTATGGTGGAACTCCAAACATGTTTTTTATGGATAGTACAATTAACACCAGCTATAACCCTGGAAATTATATTATAATTATTACTGATGAGACAGACACTGTTAACCTTAGTTTCAGAGTCATTTCTCAGTCTATAATACTTAAAGCAAAACCGATAAGTTCTTTAGGTGATGTGATTAGCGTGGATACTAGTATTTCAATAACTAGTGGATCAGCTCTTGGTGGAAACTTTACTGAATTATTGGACTTATCAGAAACAGCCGAATTACATTATGGAAATTATTCTATAGGTGGTAAACTTTATCATTTTGTTTTGGTGGATCAAACAAACGCTTCAGTTTATGACAGGCTTTATATAGATGATGATACAGATTTCAGATTTTTTAATGATGCTGAAGATGCTGGTAGTGCAATTGATATCGAATATCAATCTTTGAAGGGAGGTAGTGTATTCACTAATGGAACATTCAAATATATAGTAGGTGAAATTGAAAGAACAACTGGAGAGAAAATAATTCTCTTTACAAAACCAGTAGGAAAACCACCCTATTCAACTTCTGATATAGTGAATTTCATTGTTATAGCAAGAAATACTACTCAACTACTTTCTCGAGGTGTGAGTGTTGATTTTTTAAATTCAACGGGACATAAAATCACATCTACTATTATATATAATACTAATAATTTTGGTTGGTTCAACGCAAGTATAAATCTGTCAAGCATTCCAAACCTTGCTGCTGGTATGTACATTATTAACCTTAATGATAGTCTTGGAATCATGCCATTCCCTGTAGAGGCATTCAAATTATTTGCTACCATAACTGATTTATCCAATAACCCAACT
>JAEOTG010000285.1 GCA_016839985.1 Candidatus Heimdallarchaeota archaeon
GAGAGTTAGTAAGGGATAAAATCGAGCTTGAATTCTAATTTCCCCTAATCTATTATCTCTGAATGCTTGAACAGCTTTCCTAAACTTGTTATATTCTACTTCTTCTGCACAAAATGATTTCGCAACTTGAACACTGTTTAAACTCTCTTGCAAAGAAACTGCAACATCTGCGTGTTTTGTTAAAGATGCTTTTGAATAAGGAAGTAAATGCTTACGATATCGTAGTACAAAATAAACATATAATCCCAAAAAAGGTATAGTAAGTAAAGCCATTCTATAATTAAATGTTTGAATCTGTATTAGAGTAACAATTGTCTGGATGAAGGGGTATACATAAAATGAACCATGTGCTATTAACGTATTAACGACACGTAAATCATTTGTAGCTAAAGCTAGCAAATCCCCAGTTTTAATTCTATCATGAAAACTCAGGGGTTTATTTTGAACATTTTCGAAGAACTCTTTACGCATCGATTGTTCAGCCTTAGAGCCTAATTGGTGACCTATCATCCAAGTAGCGTACTCAACTATATTTCTGAGGAAATAAAATCCTAACAGAATTGCCATTGTAATTAAGAGATTCTGAGTTGCTTCTTTGAGTACAATAGCATCAGTTATTGCTCCAATTCGAATTGGTATAATCGTCCTTGTGTATGTTACTGCAACTATCCCTATGAAATTAAGAGTAAAAAGAGTTTTATGATTCAATACATGAATAAAAAACCACTTAACATAGGGATTCTTCGCTTTTGATTCTTCGCTTATATACATTCAATTTCCTCTTCAAAGACATACTCAAAAGAAAAGAACTATTTTAAAAGTTTGTTAAATTATCTATTGATCAAGATATTAGAGACAATATATATTCTGAAAAATTGTATTAGATAATTTCTTAAGTGTCTGTACATTCAGCAATGGAAGGAGGTTAGATTATGTATATTGATACTCATTTGCATTTGTGTAATCGCTGGTGTGATGATATTCATCGTCCGAAAGCTATTACAGATATTGATAAAAACAAAATAGTTACTTGGGCACAATCTTGGGATATTCCTTCATATATGGGAGCTCTTGAATATTCAAAAGAGTCAAAATATATTTTTCCTGCATTTGGTGTTTTACCCTGGGAAGCTTTTGATTATAAGGATAGATTTGATGAGATTGCAAAGTTATGTAAAGATGCACTGATGCTTGGTGAAATTGGTTGGGATGAAAGAAATGCTCAAGATAAAAGAAGCATACCTTATCAAGTACCTATGCTTGAAGTTTTTCTAGAAGCAGCTGAAAAATACAACTTAATAATGAACTTGCATTTCAGAGGAGGGCTAGAAAGAGATGGATTTGAGCTTCTGAAAAGCTATGATAGCAAGAAAGCAATTATTCATTCCTATTCAGGACCACCAGAGATGATAAAGGAAATTAATGAACAAGGTTTCTATGTATCCTACGGTTCCTCTAAATTTGATAAGCTAAACAAAGCACAAACAGGTTACTATAGGAATAGAATAACTGAAGTACATGAAGACTTGTTAATAATCGAAATAGATGTTCTTCAAAGAGACGAAGAGTTTCGACCACCATCAGTAGTTTTTCCAAAAATTCTGAAAATTATTGCAGACATGAGGAAAACAACTCCAGAAGAAATAGAAGCTATGAACCAAAGAAATGTTTTGAGATTAATTGGTGATGATCCTAAACTTGAAGTTATGAGAAAGATATTGGACCAATAACTCTACTCGGGAACCATTTCTTTCTTAAAAGCTACAAATCTGTAGGTAATGTATTCAAGGAACAACTTTGGATCTGTTCTACGTAATCCAGCATCAAACAGAATATCTTTTGCTATTTCCAACTCCTTGTTGAAAAACGTTGATACAAGTCTGGAAATAATCCAATATTTTTTCTTGAAAGATGTTTTGTAAAAATCAATCAGTGTTTCTGTGATTGGTGGGAAATATTTGCAAACATTATGCAGTAATTCTATTGTTTGAAACACTTGATCAGTTATATCAATGTCCTCCATTAGAATTAAACCTCTTTTTTTTGCATTTTCTAAGTAAATCTCAAAAACATGCAGATACTCGAAAGTTTTTCGTTTATCCTTTCGAAAAGTATCTCCCAGGACTAAATAACCTCCATTTTTCAAATATCTAATTGTTTGGTCAAGACCTTTCTTCATAGGGAAATAGGTGCATGATTCACTCATTAATACTACATCGAATTTTTCGTTGATCTCAAGATCTTCATATTTACTTCGGATAAAAGAGACATTTTCGTATTCCGGTAGAATGTTCTCTGCAAAGTGTTTCTCTTGGCTCGGAGAAGGGGATATACTTGTAACTCTCATCCCCTTTTTTGCCATATAAATCGCATTGTCTCCAACACCTGCCCCAACATCTAGAACAGATTCTACATCTTCCGGAAACATGTCAATTAACTTTATTGTAAAGTTTTTTTGGGCTTTTGGTACCTCATCAAGAGTCACAGGTTGTCCTGTTTTCCAAAGTCCAAAATGAAGAGAGCTTAAACCAAGTCCTTTTGTAAATAATTCAAGCTCCAAACCGTCTCCCTCATGTTTATATTTTGAATATTTCATGAAATCACTTTATCCTATTAACCAAATTTAGCTACTAGATAAACTTTTTGATGAATTTCTAGTATCAACTGGAAAAATGAGAAAATTACTTTGCTAAAATTATCTCAAAATAACCTTATTGTTTTTATAATTAATACTATAAGTAAAATCATGTCTCTGAATCATAAATTAGCTCGTTGTGGGGTATATTGTGGACAGTGCAGAGCTTTTACAGCTGAAATGACAGATCTTGCCTCTAAATTCAAACAGTGGATAGTTAAAGATTATTCTTGGTTAAAAAAAGCAGAAGAATCTTTTGATTATGATAATTTCGTAAAGGGTTTAGAATGGTTTACTAATTCAACTTGTCCAGGATGCCGAGATTCCACAGAAGAATGGTGTGAAGTCAAGAAATGCGAAAAAATCAATCAAAACACAATTGATAACTGTCTGATTTGTGAGGATTTTATTGATTGTAAGCATACTAACTATCAAAGGAATAGATACTCCTATCTATTTGATCATATTGAATTCATTAAGAAAGAAGGTTTCGAGAAGTTCCTTGAAGAAGAAGAAAGGAAAGCTAAAGAAGGAGTTAGGCTTCAAGAAATTAGAGATTACTAAATTCAGAGAGAAGCATTTTTCATTTCCAATGGAGTAGATTTTACTTTTATTGGGAGAGGATTTATTTCCAGTAGAAAAATTATATTCTTCTTCTAGATCTGACAACTATTAGACTTGATAATGTTAGAAGAACAATCCATAGTGCAGAAGTTGTTCTTGATGTACCACTAGTATAGGGTGTTGGAAAAGTATGACTTTGCCAAAGAAATTCAATTTTACCATATACCATTGTGAGTAAAACGTTAATATCCTTAAGGTCATCAACACCCATAGTTAGAGGATCATCATCTATAACAATTAAATCAGCGTATTTTCCAACTTCTAAAGAACCAATATAATTCTCTTGTTTAACCGCATATGCTCCTTCTATAGTCATCATCCTAAGTGCTTGCTCTACAGATATCTCATGTTTAGCAAGCCAAGGATCAGGTGAGTGGATTGTACCATTTTCATCTATTGCTTTTCTTGTAACTAAGCCCCACATGTGTAAGAAAGGTCTAATATTGGATGATCTGCTCCAATCATCTTCATCATAACCATGAAGAAAACCAAAATCAGTTTCTAGATAAGTGTGAAGACCTTCACCAGGTAGAGAGTATCTGTTTACTGTTCTTTCCAGCCATACAGTACTGTAAAGATCTGCATAGTCTTGCTGCCAATAAGTTGGGAAGTAACCTCTAACAGAATGAATAGTATTAAGTGATAAAGCTTTAGCGATTTGATCTTCTCTGATGAAACTATTATGCTCAATCTGATGTCTTGCATTATCATTATCTGTCCCATTCAATGCATATTCTATTGCATTTAGGATAGTTTCAGTTGCTCTATCTCCCATCGCGTGAACAGCTACACTAAAACCTCTATCATGAAGAGAATCTACAACTGAATTTAATTCTGATTGGTTAAAATAAAGATCTCCATAAGGATTGATAATTCCCCATAAATCTACCATTTCCTGTGTATAGGGATCACTCATTGCTGGAAAACCTCTGTTTCCAGATGCACCATCTAAATAGATTTTAAATCCAGGAACGCGAAACTTGCGATCATGATCTAAAACTGGAATAACATCTGGTTCCCAGGCATCAACAAGTACTGTTTCATTATCTTCAAGCCAAGCGAAATTGTAAATAAGAAATGCATTTACTCGAAGACGTAGTGTACCATTTTGTTCTGCTTCCTGAATCCACTCGAATTCTCCAATGTCTATGCTCTTTTCATTTAATGTTGTATAGCCATTGGCTAGAGCAATAGTTTGAGAGTCATAGATTGTTTCAGTTTCACCAATCCAAAATAATGAAGCCATATAATGTGAATGACCATCTATTATTCCTGGCATGATTGTTCGACCATTCAAGTCATAAGTAGTCTCGTTTTCAGTTACAAAATTTTGTAGAATTGCATCAGTACTTCCTAAACCTACGATTAAACCATCATTTATAGCAATTGCTTGAACCAAAGGATTAGTTTCATCAATGGTAATAATATTTCCGTTACAGAAGATATAATCAACAAGTTGGGGACTAGCATCAGCATGATAAATTGCTGGAACGATAAAAGGACAAACTAATAATATTAATACAGGAAGAAAAGAGAGAGATTTCTTCATGAATAACAACTCTAATTCGAAAAATAAAAAGGTTTAGGAAAATTATGAAAATTCTATATTGGATTGCTTGGTAAAGGATAAAGATCCACTGAACCTGATGGACCTGCAATTGAATATGTTCCCGCTACCCAGTCTGACCAAAAATTCCCTTCCATCAATATTTCATCATACCATAAACTCAACTCTGATGCATCATACGCTTGAGAGATACCAAAAAGATTGTTATTAATGAATGCATTGTGATATATAGTAAAAGATTTTCCTTCAAGAATACTTATTCCATAATTAACGTTATTTGCAATTAAATTGTGATATATCGTATTATTAACAGATAGGAAACCTGTCGCTATAACAAATTCAATTCCTTGCCCACCATTTTCTTGAATTATGTTGAAAGAGATATTACTGAAAGATGTACCATATAATGCTATTCCAGCACCATTTTCACTGCACTTATTGTTCGTAATTGTCAAGTTGCTGGAGTACCAATCTCTAAAACCATAACCAAGATTATCAGTACATGTATTATTATTCAGAGTTAAATTATTACTCGAAACAGAACCTATACCTCTATCCATATGATCTGTACTTGTGTTATTGATAACTGTAGTGAAAGGAGAATCGTTTATTGAAATACCATCGTCACCATTGTTTGAGCAGTAGTTATTGGAAATATTAGTAAAATGACAATAAAACAGCATTAAACCATCTTCCCAGTCAAACTGATCGCTTAAATCTTCATTATTAACTAATATATTACTTAGTATACTAGAATTATTTGATCTACCCAAAATTATTCCAGCTTTTTTGTTTTTCTCACATTTGTTATTTATTACTTCAGAACTAATACACTTAGCTAGAACTATTCCAGTTAAAGTGTTAGTTTCACAAATATTATCTTCAATTTGAGAATTATTTGATAGATATAGATATATTCCTTCTTCTTTATTATAGGAGCAATTATTATTATTAATTAAAGAATGATCAGAATAAACTACATAAATCCCTTTTCCTCCATTATCATAACAAGTGTTGTTAGATATAATAACTGTATTATTTGCAGCATTCTCTATATATATTCCAGTTTTTGCTGCTCTTATGAAACAATTTCGTATAACAAAATGTTTTGTTGTATCTGAAATGAATATACCTTCAAAATTAATTGTAGATATTGAGAAATTTTCTATTAAATATGGATTTCCTTTAGTTCCTTCCCCAGTGAAATTATAATTAAGAAAATCTTCATCCCCCCATATTATAATAGGGTTATCAATCATTTTTTGTTTGGATTTAATTACAAAATAAATTGGGAGAGAAATGGATATTACTAAAACTATTGAAAGTGATAACCCAAATATTAGTTTTTTATTTATATTCATTTTTTCACCTATTTACTAATGTATTTCATACCTCTTGAAATATCAGATATTTTTTTTGAGAAACTAATCAAGAACTGTTTCAATCAATCACCTTATGTCCTAGTTCTGTTAAATAAACGCGATATTGCTTTCCCCAACGTTGTTTTTCCACGAATCCTTTTTGTTCTAGAAGACTAAGATCTCTAGATATTTTTGACTTCGAGAAACCAGTTAGAATTACTAACTCTTTTTGTGTTTGTTTTCCATCTTTTTCGTATATCAGTCTAAGTAGATTTTGTTGATTTTCTGTTAAGAATACATCACCCATCTTTTTTAGTGCGATTTCTTGCTTTTTTCTTACAACCCATAAAGTTATTCCAACTCCTAGAACTAAACTAACTAGAGGAAAAACAATGAAAATCCAAATAGGAGTTTTTCTTCCTAAAGGTTCATCAAAAAAAACAAAGAATTGTTGTTTTGACATAGGATCTAAATTGCAATTTTCCCATGAAATATACAATCGATTTCCTGTTGACGTAATATTAGCTTGTTCTGTATAAGAATCTAGTCCAAATTTTTTATGTATAAAGCTATTTTCAGGTAGTCTAATTGTTAGTTTATGTTCTAATGTAAAATATGTTATCGGAGAAGTAAATTGGAAATAATAGTATTCAGGTTTAAACCAATCTTTTATTCTTATCAATTCAAAATCAAGTGAGTAGGATAAACGTAGAAAACTACTTTGATTTATATATAAAGTTGATCGTAGATTTATGGTTGCTATTCCAGTAATATTCGACATACTAAAAGAAAGTTCTCCTACATCGTCTTCTATTTTCAAATTACTTAGAGATTGGTTTACCAGAAGATTAACTTCTGTCATTGAGGGAATTTGTTCATTCTCAAATGATATTGTTTCTGTTACTAATATTTCATCAAGACTTCTTACATCAATCCGATAGTCGTGAGAGCTAATTATGATAGGATA
>JAEOTG010000040.1 GCA_016839985.1 Candidatus Heimdallarchaeota archaeon
TAAAAGCTATTGCTGTCAAAGGAACAAATAGAGAATTTAATCTCCCAGAAAGCTTTAAAGAAAAATCCATAGATGCGTATGAACTTATTCAAGACGATTTTATGGTTGGTCTTACAAGAGATTTAGGTACCTCAGGATATGTAGATTTAGCAGTAGAGATGTACGGAGATATGCCAATACGTAATTGGTCAGAATCAAGCTTTGAAGGAGCTTATAATATCTCAGGTGCATCAATGGCTGAAACAATTTTGGTTGGAAGAAAAGGTTGTTATCGTTGTCCAATAGAATGTGGGAGAGAAATAGAGATCCCAGAAGGAAAGTATAAACTTAAGAGATCAAAAGGACCAGAATACGAAACAATCGCAGCCTTTGGAACTAATTTGCAAATAGATGATTTAGAAGCAATTTCATTTGCCAATCAAATATCGAATGATTATGGTTTAGATACAATCTCTGCTGGAACAACTATTGGTGTTCTCTTGGATTTAGTTTCCAAAGGTCTAATCACAGAAGAAACGCTTCCCAATGATATAAAGTTCAATTTTGGTGATCCTGATTGTTTAATGAAACTTCTTGATAAGATAGCTTTTAGAGAAGGTATTGGAAATCTTCTCGCAGAAGGAAGCAAGAGGTTGGCAGAAAATTTTCTCCAACCAGATTTAGCACCCCAAATAGCAGGACTAGAAGTCCCATTTCATGATCCAAGAGCTTTCAGCGGGATGGCAATACAATATTTAACCAGTCCTAGAGGAGCATGTCATAGTAACGGAGATGCTTATCTGATTCAACAAGGCATTATTTTTCCTGAATTAGAGATTCATGATATGCCTGAAGATAGATTTGAAAGTAGAGGTATCGCTAAACAAATGTCAAGGATCCAGAGTTACAGACAGTTGTATAATGCCATGACATTATGTCAATTCTATAATCCTCCAGTACCAATAGTTACTGAACTACTTGGAATGGCAATGAATGAAAATTATACTACAGATGATTTAATAGACTTTGGAGATCGAATTTTTGCACTAAAAAGAATTCTAAACCTCCGATTAGGGTGGAAACCAGATTTACAAGTTTTGCCTAAAGTTATGTTACAAAGACTTGACGGACCTACAGAAGGAAACATTCCAGACTACAAAATCCAATTGGAAGAGTGGTATGAGTACAGAAAATATAATCCAGAGACAGGATGTCCTAATAATGAAGAATTAGAAAGATTAGGAATAACTGATCTTGTTCTCTGCAAAGATTTGATTTTCAAAAGTATCTAAACAATTGTGAAATGTTTCTTCTTTTTCTTCATTCCTATTTTTTCTCACAACATACACTCAAAATCTTGTGTGAATGTCCACCTTCTATTGGAAATTCCTCCCAAATATGATAAGATTTATTCTTTATTTCAAATCCAGCACCCTCTATATATCCCTCAATTGATTTTATCCAAAAAATTGATTTTTTACATTGTTTTCCTTCTGGTTCTCTTAAAATTGGTGTAGAGATGATTAGAACACCATCATCTTTGAGCATTCTATTAAGAACTTTGAGAGAGATTATAACAGCATCACTGTTAAGATATTGAAGAAGAGAGTAAAATTCTTTGTATTTATGAATAAAATTTTCACAATATTTAGAAAAAATTGGCATTAAGTAATAATCCATTATTCCTAACTGAGTTATGAAGTCAAAACCAGTAGGAATATCTTCAAAGGAAGGATGTTCAATATGTTTAAGTTTGTCAAAAAGATCTTTTTCTGAAAAATTACTTTTTTCATATTGGTTTAAATTCACTAAAATATCATCTACATAGCCAAGTGTATTATCGAATTTCTTTGATTCTGTTCTCTCAAAATTTAGATTCTTTTTAAGATATTTTTCTGCTGATCCCATGGCATCTTCATTTATATCAAGAAGAACTAGCTTATCAACATCCTTTAACACTTTTGAATCAATTTCTGGAACGGCATTTGTTACTCCAATAAAACCCCATTTTTTTATTTGTATAGGTCTATTTGCTCCAATAAAATCTCTTACTTCTCTATAATGCTCATCCCATTTTTCTTTATATTTCTGATATGTTATTTCGTATTCATCCATCCACTCAACATTCATTTCATCAGACATATACTTGGAGAAATGTTCAATAAGTCAAATACTTTTTTATCAGTTATACTCTGTTTGAGATGATAGAATGAATATTTATATAGTGAGACATGGAGAAACAGCTTTTAATTTGGGAGACATTCGTGTTAGAGGAAGAGTTGA
>JAEOTG010000286.1 GCA_016839985.1 Candidatus Heimdallarchaeota archaeon
CTCACTTGTTCTTTGTATTGTTTTTCTTCTCACTTATAAGAAAAAGAAACCTAAGAAGTAAGAATTTGATAAATATTTTTTCCATATTTTGAAAGTACATTCATAGCCAAAGCTAAACTAAAATTCTCATTTGAAGCTGCTAAAGCAATAAATGATTCGAGATTTTGTAAGATAACAAAACCTTCAGTTCCTTTAATAATAACTTGATCAAGATCTCCACATTTTATTTGACTTACTGTCTTTTGACCAGCTGCATTTAATGCTGATGCTAATGCTGACATTACAACTTGATCAGTTCCCTTTTCTGCAAAAAAAGCAAGTTCTTGACCTTCAGCACTTACAATTGCAATAGCTGCTAAGTCGCATTCTCTAGATATTTCTCTTAGAATCGTTATTAACTCACTTTTCTTTTCTGAGGATAATTCCCTAATCATTAATTTGAAGAGAGTTTTAGAATTATTAAACTTTCTCAAGGAATATCTTAAATGAGAACATCCCTATGTTTTTCACATACAGGAGTTAAAACTTCTTCAGTTTGACCTTTATATTTGTAAATCCATTGATTATAAACAAATGCGGATTTTCCACATACAAAACATAATCTCTCATCAGTTAGTGGTATTTTCTTTCTAGGCATTCTGTTCCAATAATCTTTAAACTCATTAAGACTATCATTATATCTTGTTTCAAGTTTTTTTGCATATTCATCTTCCTTCGGTTTTTTTCCCAAAGAATAAACAATATAACTCCAAACTGCAATATACAAAATATTTCCAAAAGATTTCAATGGAATGAAGTGATACCCAGAGAGTTGTATTATTCTTTCAGTTTTTCCAGGATTATATTCAACCATGACTTTTTTTCTATGCATACTATGCTGAAAATCTAGATTATACTTTTTGGAAATCCCTCCTATCCTTTTGCTTAATTCTCCAAATAGATAATCAATAGTCTGAGGACTTCCTTTTCTATCAGATTCAAGAAACTTAAACTCTATAATTGGAAATGTTATTTCTATGAAAGATTTGTTTACAGCTGCATTGGCTTTTCTAACAAGATATTCATAAAGTCCATTTGGAAATGTTAGATTCTTTTTTATAGGATTCACATAATTCACTCTAAGTAGTGATATGGTAAAAAAGAGTAAAACTTACCTAAAAATTTAACGTATTCAACCAGTTTTTAATGTCTCTTCAACTAATTTGAGGAGTTTATCTCTCCTGTTTCCTATTAGAGAATTAAATGGTTCTCCATCCTTAAAAACAATAAATGTAGGAAGACTAGCTATCATGTATTTGTTTGCAAATGCTGGCTCTTCATCCATATTCATACGTAAAAATCTCATCTGATCTTTGTGTTTCTCAAACAACTGCTCAAAATAAGGTTCAATACTTCGGCAGGGTCCGCACCAGGGAGCCCAGGTATCCACTATTATAGGTTTCTTTTCATTCTCCAGAATGTTATTAAACTCTTCATATGTTACATTAGGAACTTTCCCCATTCAAATCCCACTATTTTTTTTGTAATCGAGAATTCAGAGAACATATATTTATCTGTTCTCATTTATCTATTCGCAAATACAATCTATTTTAAACTTATTGTTGATTTTGATAACTAATAATCATACAAGACCAAAAGAAGGAAAGTTTAAGTATTTTATAAGGAACTTTTTGCAGTAAGAAAATTATAGATTAATGAGATTGATCTTTGGAATAATAATGGCTAAGGAGGTATTCAAATAATGTCTTCTCGTATTTACGATACAATCAAAGATAAGATTAAGGAAATCCTAAAAGAACAATATAATTTAGACACTGAAGTAGTTTGGACTAAACCTCCATCTCCTAAAATGGGGGATATCAGTTTTCCTTTATTTAATATTGCAAAGATTCAGAAATCTACACCTAATGAGATAGGTCAAAAATTAACTGAAAAGCTATCCATGCCAGAGTACATCAACAAGCTTGAATTAAAAGATGGTTTTCTCAATATTTTCTTAGAAAAAAATTTTTTCACAAAGAACACTTTGTTAGAAACGATAAAACAACCAAACTATGGTCAAAATACATCGAAAACATCTGAAAGAATAATAATAGAACATACATCTAGCAATCCAGTGGGTCCTTTACATATTGGTAATGTTAGGGGATCAGTTTTAGGTGATGTACTTGGAAGATTGTATAAATTCCAAGGTGCTGCAATTAATTTCAGATATTATATAAATGATTTGGGAAGGCAGATTGCTCATTTAATAATAGGATACTCCTTGCTTAAGGAAGAAAAAGTAAAACCTGATACTAAAATAGATCTTTGGATAGGGAAAATCTATGCAATAATGAATACATTTCTAGAAATCCAGCAATTAAAATATCAATTTCAAATCTTGAATATCAAGATTAAAACAGAATCCAAATTATATGAATTAAGCACAGAGGATGTTAAAGAATATCTTTCCTATTTAGAAAACTCTAAGATTGAACAAAAGGAAAAAGAAATTTTAACTAAATGGCTTGAAAAATTAGATAGGGTAAGCACTTCTCTTCAAAAAAGATTACCTCGTTTGTATTCAATTTTATTAAACTTAGTAGGGGAAAAGATAGAAGATTTAAACAAATTAACAAAAGAATATGTTATAAAATACCAAGAAGGAAAAGATGAAGAAATAGTTAACAACTTTAGGGAAGTATCTAAAGAAGCCATATCTGGTCATGTCACCACATTGAATCTTTTCAACATATTCCACGATGATTTTGATTGGGAATCTGATGTAGCATGGTCAGGAGAAGTGACTCACATACTAAATAATTTAGAACAGAAATCTTTTCTTCGACATGATGGACAAGCAAGATTGTTAGCAAATGATAAAATCGCAACAAATCTGGGATTTAAGAAAAAATATGACATAAAATATGAGATTCCTGATTTAATAATTGTCAACTCCGAAGGTATAACTCTGTACCCTTGTAGAGATATTGCTTATCATTTACATAAATTAGATAAATTTGATGCAACCTTTTGCTACAACGTAATTAGTAAACAACAACAGCTTGCACAATTAACTGTGCGATTAGCCTTATATGCCCTAGGAAACCAAGAAATTGCTGATAGAATATCACATTTTGATTATGAATATGTATCTTTAGTTGGTAGAAAAATGGCGGGAAGAGAGTTCGAATATGTCACTCCTGATGAGCTGTATGAAGCTGTAAAAACTGAAGTTGATTTATTGTTAAAGGAAAGAAATTATTCAGAGGAAGAAAGTCAAGACATTTCTAAGAAAGTATCTGCTAGTAGTATTAAGTACTATATTTTAAAAATGGACCCACAAAAATCAGTTGCTTTTGATGTAAAAAAAGCAGTAAGTCTTAATGAAAATACTGGACCCTTTCTTCAATACTCATATGCAAGAGCACTTAATATCTTAAAAAAAGCAAAGGAAGAAAAAATAGATTTTCAGACTATACTTGATTCTGCTCAAAATCTTAGATATGAAATCAAAAAGAAAGAAGAATGGGATTTACTACTGCTGATTGAAGAGCTTCCTTCTATCATAGTAAGAGCTGTTGATTCCCTTCGACCTGATTCTATTGCTAATTTCTCTTATTCATTAGCTTCTGCTTTTCATAAATTCTATGATGCTTGTTCTGTCCTAAAAGCTGAAACTGAAGAATTAAAGGCAACAAGAATGATTTTAGTATACTCAACAATCAAGTGTTTAGATAGTTTATTTGAAATAATGGGTATAGACACATTAGAAAGAATGTAGAGGAAAAAGGATGAGTAATGATTCAATGATTTATGGAGGTTTTGATTTAGCTTTCATAGATATTGATGTCAAACCTTTAGATTCAAAATCTCATCAGTTAATTGAAACATTTCCTCAATTTGGATCGCACCATACTAATACAAAAGTTGAATTTTTTCCTGGGGGAAATGGCTTTAATCTCTGTAGGACGCTTGCTACATTTGGGAAAGATGTCACTTTTGTAGGACCTTCTTCCCCTTTCTATGAAAAACTTGTTGAACAAAATAATATCGATGTTAAAATTCTGCCTATAAATGGAGTTGATGTAAATTATACAATTATTGTGAATTCTCTAAAAGGAGAAATTCAATTTAACTCCATTAATAATTTCTTATCAACTGAACATCTTAGTGATGAATTGATAAAAGTTTATAGAAAAAGTCCAATAAAATCAATTAGTAATATTGCATTGAATCCAACTTCAATGGATTGGATTAGTTCACTACTATTAAGCCTAGTAGATGAAAAAATAAGTTTAGAAGAACTAAAGAAGTTATCATTCAAAGAAAAACTAAATGGTTTTTCTAGTTCTTCAATAGGTGGTA
>JAEOTG010000287.1 GCA_016839985.1 Candidatus Heimdallarchaeota archaeon
ACCAAAGAAATGAGACCAGAATATTTTACTTGTGGGTAATTTATGGTATTTATCAAACACAAATTTCAATCTATAAACGATTAACAGGTGGGTAGCAAAAAATAAGGCTATACCTAAGATAATCCATTTGATATTTATTTCAAATAAAATCTCGCTTAAGACACTTAAATTGAGATTGTATAGGATAAAGGCAATTATTAGGATTCCGATTAAAATCTTTAAGATAGTTTTATAATTCATACCTTAACTTAGTTGTTTTTTTATATTAATTTTATCCTACAACACCAACTGTAATTTTACAATCCATCTTAATAGCATTTACAGAATCTCCAGGGTCTCCAAATCCACAATTATCATTGTTATCCCACGTTGAACCAGCTAAAAGTTGACCACATTCTTTTACATCATCGGGAAGATCAATACTTGTAGACCAACCAGAAATCATACAAGTAGTACACCAACTAGTCACTTTTGACATACATTCTGTTTTACCCAATGTAGGTGTACTGGTATAACTATAAACAAAATAAACCAATATTCCAGCAATTAAAACACCAATCACCAATAAAAGAATTGTTCTAATTGCAATACCCTTACTCATATATAAAATATATTTTTTTTGAGATAAAACATTAACTCATAAAGTATTTTCCTGTTTCTTTTTGTTCTCTATCTAATTTTGAGCCAAATTTATTTGCCCTAGGTCTACCAGTCTGAGGATCTTTTCTAAAAGTAACACCAACTTTACTCAAAAAATTATTAAAGGCTTTTTCAACAGTAGTTGGTTTTTCAGTGAAACCTTCTACTCCTGATTTACCTAAGAAAACAACACCCCTATCAGCAATTTGACTTAAAAATAAAAGGTCATGATCGATTATCATGAAGGAACATTCTCTTTTTTCAGCTAATCTCCTTACCATATTAGCTAAGTATAACCTCATTTCAACATCAAGAAAAGCAGAAGGTTCGTCTAATAGATAGACATCTGTCTCTTGAGAAATTGAAACTGCAATAGCAACTCTTTGTAATTCACCTCCAGATAATTTTTTCACCTTCCTTTCCAACAACTTATCTAATCTCAAAGGCCTGATTACTTCAGATTTGTAATTCTCAGTACCAAATTCCTTTGTGACTGATTTCAATAATTCCCGAACAGTCCCATCAAAATCAGTATGAGGATATTGTGATTTGTATGAAATCTTAACCTTACCTTTTATTTTACCAGAATCAGTTTTTAGTTTGCCTGCTAACATTTCAGCAAATGTTGTTTTTCCCAGAGCATTAGCACCTAACATTCCAAGCACTTCTCTATCGTATAACTCTCCTTTTTTAACAGTTAAACTAAAGTTGCCTAACTTTTTCTGAATATCATTAAATTCTATCATAATTTTGCTTCCTCTTGTTGATTGAATATAACTTGAACCAAATGTAATAGATTTACTTCTAATTCTCACATTATCCTCTTTTATGTAACCATCTAAGAAAGCATTAATTCCTGATCTGACTGAATATGGACTTGAAACAATACCATAAACAGATGGAACTCCATAGAAAATATGGATTCTATCTGCAAGAAAATCAAGAGTTGCAAGATCATGATCTGCTATAAGCACTGACCTATCTTTACAGAATTCCCTTATTGCCTTTGAAACTTCCAACCTCTGAAATACATCTAAAAAGCTAGTAGGCTCATCTAAATAATAGATGTCAGCATCCTTTGCAAGACATGCAGCAATAGCAACTCTTTGTAATTCACCTCCAGAAACCTTGTCAATATCATTGTCTAATATATCTTCAATACCAAATCTAGAAATCAAATCACTTAAAATACCTCTTTTATCAGTTCTTTTTAATAATCTAGAAACTTTACCAGTGTATTTATCAGGGACTTTATCAACTCTCTGAAGTTTATAAGATACTTTAACCTCTTTTTTCTTTACTTTTTCAAGGTAATTCTGTAATTCTGTTCCCCTATATAATGATATTAACTCTGATAAATCAGCGTGTTTTCTTTCTCCTAAGTTAGGTTTAATTTTACCAGATAGAATTGCCAAGGCAGTAGTTTTACCTAGACCGTTTGAACCAACTAAACCCACGACCTCACCAGGAATAGGATGTGGTAAACGGAATAACACGAATTTATTCTTACCAAATCTATGGATTGGTTTTTCCTTTAATTTTTCTGGTAAGTTTACAATAGTTATTGCCTTGAAAGGACATTTATGAACACAAATACCACAACCTATACAAATGTTCTCATCTATGATTGGAAAATTTGTCTCTTTATCCTGGATTATACATTCTTCTCCTGATCTGTTTTTAGGACAAACATTGATACACAGATAATTACATTTCTTTGGCTTACACAATTCTTGATTAATAACAGCTATCCTAGTCAATAAACCACCATAAAAAAATAATACATTTACTCAAAGATAACGTCTACCTTAGCATTTAGAAGATACTTAGAAATATTTGCTAATTCCCCGAAAGATACAGGAAGTTTATCTCTATGTTTGTTTGATATCCTTACTCGGTATACTTTACCTTCAGGTTTGTATAGAATATTTATTCCCATAACTGGAACTGAGAACAGAATATCATTAACAAGAGAATTTATGTCAGTTGGTTCACCAATTATTCTAATAGGTCTGTCAAATTCTCTAACTAGTTTCTTGACAATAGAACCCTCCTTTCCAATTAGTTTTGATACATCCTCTTCTCTTGCCATAATAATCATGAAATTTTTCCTTATTGTAGAACTTTTTCCAAGAATTCGTTTAATCTTAACGTCTTTCAAAGATTTTTGACTCTTTAAAATTTTATTCAATTGTCTAAAATTTGTAATTTCCTCTAAACTAATCTCTTTTTTACCTACTTCCTTTGCACATCCATTGCAAAGTAGCTCGTTCTTCATACAGACCTTACAGATTGGGAATTCCATGTTAAAACCTTTGATACAAACTTATATATTGTTTAGTATCTTCCGTGTTGTTTTATTAATAAGTAAATATTTTAAGTTTTATTAGTGGTCTTATGCAGGTTGGTTTAGTAGGAAAACCTTCATCCGGGAAATCCAGTTTCTTTAAAGCTGCGACTATGTTAGATGTTGCTATAGCCTCTTACCCATTTACAACTATTAAACCAAACATAGGTATGGGTTATGTGACCAGTGATTGTGTTTGTCGAAAGTATGAGAAAAAATGTAATCCTAGAAATTCACAGTGTATTGATGGGAAAAGATATATCCCAGTCAAATTAATAGATGTGGCTGGTCTAGTTCCTGATGCACATCTAGGAAAAGGAATGGGTAACCAATTCTTGGATGATCTTAGACAGGCTTCTTGCCTAATCAATATAGTAGATTTATCTGGTACAACAGACGCTGAAGGTAAAATGACATCAGGATATGATCCGTGCAATGATATAAGATTTTTGACAAAAGAAATAGATCTTTGGTTTTCTGGTGTAGTTGAAAAAGGTGTTTCAAAATATGCTGCTAAAATAAAGTTTTCAAAGGTTGATATTTTAGATGTTCTCACTGAACAATTGACTGGTCTTGGAATAAAAAAAGAACAGATTCAAGTTGTTTTAGATAAAGTTGGAATTGATAATATCGAAAATTTTGCGTCTGAATTAAGAAGAGTCTCAAAACCAATCATAATAGCTGCTAATAAAATTGACTTGCCTGAATCAGAAGAAAATTTAAAAAAAATAAATGATGAATTTTCTGATTTGACTATAATACCTACATCAGCTGCATCTGAAATAGCCCTTAAAATGGCAAAGGAAAAGGGGGTTGTTGATTATAAGAATGATTCATTTAAGATTATAGATGAATCTAAAATAGATGAAAAACAGAAGCAAGGTTTGAAAATTATAAATGAAAAGGTTTTTGGAAAGTATGGGTCTACTGGCATCCAGAAATGTTTGAATAAGGCTGTTTTTGAAGTTCTTAATAATATTGTTGTTTATCCTGTTGCAGATATTAACAAACTTACTGATAATAAGGGTAATGTTCTACCTGATGCTTTTTTAGTAAAGGAAGGAACAACCTTGAAAGAATTTGCTTTTTCTATACATTCTGATATTGGAGAGAAATTCATAGGTGGATTGGAAGCTAAAACTAAACGTAAACTTGGAGCGGATTATGTTCTTAAGAATAATGATGTTATTGAAATTTTATTCCAGAAGAGATGAACTAATCCTCTTTTAATTCTATTATTTTTATTCCTCTATTGGTAATTTCGAATGGATGAATCATAACTGAATGATCGGTTCTCCTCATTTTTCTAATAGTCAATGTCCTCTTGAATTCTTCTGCTATTGGTACAAAATCTAATTTTATTACAGAATCAGTTATGAATTCTATTAACCCTGAAGAACTCAATGCTTCAACCCCTTCTTGTATTGTACCAGTGAGTAAAGCAGTAACTTCCAAATCTTTTAACCTATCAACAAATTGCATCAAAGCTATCTTTCTTAGATAATCGTCTTTAATAAACACTTCTACTAAGGAAATAGAATCTACAACTACTCTTTGTGCCTTGTATTTTTTTACAGCTTCTTCTACTTTTGAGACGAGATCATACATGTATAACTTGACGACTTTTGCGACTTGTTCACCAGTAACAGTTTTCATTGGGAGTTGAGGTCTCATTGAAATGAATGTAACCAAATTTCTTTTTTCTAAAGCATCTATATCCCAATCAAACATTGATTTTATATCGTCTTTTATATCTTTTTCTCTTTCTTCAGTTGTTATATATAATCCTCTTTCACCTTTAACAGCTCCTGCAACTATAAATGAACTAGCAAACGCTGTTTTTCCTGTTCCGGTTCTCCCAGTTATGAAATTAACACTTCCTTTATAAAAACCGCCTTGAATTTTATCGTCTAAACCAAGCACTCCAGTGCTGATTCTCTCGACTTTAAGCACCATAAAAATAATTTTAATTTTTGGTATATTATACTTTCTGTTCAGTGGGTTTTTTCTTGGGTAATTTACTCTTTATGGTTTTTATCAAGTATAGTGGATTCAATCTTTCCCTGAGAAGGTTTTGTCTTTGCTGTTTCTTTAACTTGATAGTGGAAGTTAATTTCAGTGTTTGACTGTGTTTTTGTTCAATAATTCTCCTAAATGACATCTCATCTATCTTTCTCATAAAGTATTGTTTTTCTGTTTCTTTTCTGGATTGAACCAGAGTGTCCCTCTCAAATCTCAAACCAACTACTTCTCTACTTAACTTTAGGTAGGGTGCTAAGATTTGGATTACTAAGTATGATGAAATTAGTCCTAGGATGATGCCATAAGTTATAGTCCATTTATTTGTATATAGTGTTACTGTGAAGGAAAGTTTAGTAATTTCAGCTTCGATGAATTCTATATCTGATTCTATTTCATCTTGATATGTTTTCAATAATTCTATATCATCTTCCTGGAGAGCTGTATCTGCGTTTGCAAGAATAGATTGGACATTTTTTATTTTTTCTTCTAATTGATTGACTTCAATACCAAGATTTTTGTATTCATTTATTTTTGCGTTTAATTCTGAAAGTTTACTTGGAGTATCTTTCTGGATATAAGAGATGGCTTCAT
>JAEOTG010000288.1 GCA_016839985.1 Candidatus Heimdallarchaeota archaeon
CTAAAAATGTTGGTGGAAGAAATGTTGTTAGAGCTTTTCAACACAAAGAGAAGCCTAATAGTATTGCTTACACTGCAGGAATAGTAGTAGCAATTTTAGATATTCTGAAAGGATTTTTTGCAATGTGGATAGCTGTTATTATCTCTTATAAAGTTGGACACAGTGATGCATGGGTAATTACTTTTGCAGGACCAGCAGCAATTCTTGGACATAATTGGTGTATATGGCTACTAAGTCATGCAGGTAGAGGTGTAGCTTCAACATTAGGTTCAATGATATTTTTCAATCCTGTATTTTTACCTCTGTGGCTTGTTGCATTCTTTGGTTTAAGCATGGTCTGTTTCTACAGTGCAATTACATACATTGTCAGTTTCATTGTCATGGGAGTTATTTTCTTCTTCTGGCCTTGGTTCCTATCTCCTATGGGAATGGTAGCTGATCCAAATACAATTACGGATCCAACGTTTGGTTTGGTGACTATGATTGCAATGTTTGCAACAACAATAGTTGTTATCACTAGACAAAAAGCTAACTTTGACAAGATAAGAAGCGGCGAAGCATCAAGAATGAAACTATGGAAAATATTCAAAGGAAAAGCTGACGAAGCTCTCAAATAATCTTTTTTTTTCTTTTTATTTTTTAATAAGTGGAATATAATATATCTATAGCCTTAGGAATATCTTCATCAGCAATAGAGCAGTATGCAACTCTTATTCCATTTAATCCGTTCTCGTTGTTAACAAAAGGAACAATTCCTAAACCTCGTTCCAGAAGCTTGGAACCGATTTCTACTGCTGATTGATGAGTTTTGATTAGATAATAACTGAAAAAACCGGAATTAAATTTAGCTGGTAAGAGTATCTTACTTTCTTCTTCTTCAGAGAGTTTCTTAATTAGGAGATATCTATTTTTAAGAACTTCAAAAACATGTTTCTTTTCTTTTTCAATTTGTTCATTTTTCTTTTCATTTGTAAAGATATGTAGTAAAGCTTCTTGGATTCCTCTAGGGGGAGACGAAGTAGTTGATCTAGCTATTTTAGCTAATAATTCTCTAACTTGGAATTTTTCCTTATCCTCTGCTTCGAAACCAAATCCAACTGTTACAAGTCCCAGTCTTGCACCATATGCGCAATACCTTTTTGAAGCACCATCAATTTTAGCTACGATAACATTTTCATTCAGTCCAACAAGGTGGGGGAAAAGTGAATGATCGACAACATTTTCTTCATAAACAAATCCTTCATACGCGTCATCTAAAATAATAATTGCGGGTTTTTTAAGTCCTGAAAGTGTTTCTTTAAGAATTTCTAATTGTTCAAAAGATGGACTAATTCCAGATGGATTATTAGGGAAATTTAGATATATACCAAGTTTCTTTTCTTCAATTGATGCTCTTTTTATTTGAGCTGATAAATCATTAAAATTAAGATATCCATTTTCATCTAATAGATTATAATTGATACCTCGTAATTGTTGATTTTTAAGAAAAACATTATCAACATTTCCCCATCTTGAATTTGGAACTAGTAAAGCTTCACCTGGATTAAAAAATGCTTCTCCTGTAATTGATAATCCACCAGTTATACCAATAGAAGTGATTGGTAAGGTTGAATACTGATCAGCTTTTTCCACAAGATGATTGGGAAAGCTTTTCATGGTGTCTTTTTTCCAAGCATGAACAAAATCAGACATTCCTCGTAAATGGGAATATCTGAATAATTGGTTTCCAGATAAATTATTGAATTCTTCAACAAGAGTTGGCATTGTTAGAAGTGATCCTTCATTATCACAGCCACTACCTATTGTTGCATCAATAAAACCTTCCAATTCTCTAGATCTTTTTTTAGCTCTAAGGTTCCATGCTAAAGTACCAGCTGAAAGATCTATTGTTTCATCAATATTTTGTCCTTTGTTTGAAAGATAATTACGCAGTATCATGAACATGAATACGATTAAGAAGAGAATTTAAACATTCAGAATGAGACATTTCCTGGACTAATAAATTTGGCAAGAACAGTCGTCTCTATCAAAGTACTCTTCTATCTGTTTGGCGTGTCCTCCTTCATGACTCTCTCCTTTATATTTGTATTCAAAAAGTGATTTTACTGTTACAGGATATTTTCCATGAACAGCTTTACCTCCCCAGAAGAAGTCTGATTGGAAATTCCACTCATTTTCTGATAGATTATTGATTCTATCAATAAGGGATTTGAAAGATTTCTGCCATTCTTCAATTATTTCATCAAGAGAATGTGATTTTCTCTTTGTGATTTGAATTTTATTAAATTCTTTATCTCCAGTGTTTCGAAACCATAATTCTTGATTCTTTAGAATAATATCAATAGATTTTGCTAATTCGAGATTCCAAGCAGAAAGATGAGCTATAACATCTTTAACACTCCAGACATCTAAAACTCTAATCTTTAGCATTTCCTCTTTGGATAATAAATTTACTACAGTTTCCATTTTTTTATGATCATTAACTAAAAGCTCTGTTGTTTTTTCCTTCTTCATCTATTTTTATGCTAAAAATAAAAACTTAAGAATTTTATGTTTTTGAAGTTGCATGTGAGGAATCTATATGGATGTAGTTTTGTATAAAGGAACTTTGCAAAAATCATCAATTATTTTTGGATTAATTGAGAAAAGAAAAGTGTTAGGCTTTGAAAAAGAAGGGAAGCATTTAGTACCTAGAGATAAAAATAAACAATTGATTGAACTACCAGAAGATATTGATTTGAAAAAAATAAAGAAAAATACTAAGGAAACAATTCAAGCAGTTGAATTTTATTTGAATAATCCTGATTTAGAAAGAACAGCTTTTGGCTCATTTTTAATTGATTATTATATCAAAGAGATTTCTAAAAAGGATGAAATACTTGAAGAGTTAGATGAAGACGGGAAGAGTTTTTTTGAACCATTTTTTACTCAGTTCTTTAGTGCTAACTTCCTCAAAAACTCTGCATTTCATTATGATTATTACAAAGAATCCAAAGTGATATCTAGATATTGCTTATTAGATTTGGAACTTGTTTTCAGTACAATAATTAGAGATGTTGAAGATTTGATTTTTAAGGATAAAAAACCTGTAGCAATCTTTCCGCTAAGATATTCAACAAGAGAAGTTAAAGATGAAGACTTAAACAAAATCTCTGAGTTAGTTAGCAGTAAAATAGAGAAATGGTTTACTTGGAGAAAAATAATTAGAAAAGCTCCCTATCTCTTCAACTACATTATACACTGGATTCATCAAGTATTAGAAAGAATGTATCCAGAAGATAATGAAGCTGTTAAAGATATATCAGAGGATGCTGAAAGAGCTGAGGTTTTATCAAATGCTGGTATATTGAATGCTCTACAGCAAGGAGAGGATTTTGAAGCTGATACATTATCTCAAGCAAGCTTAAACAAGCATATTCTGTATTATCTTTCAATGCAGTTTCTGTTTGAGGACAAGCAACTATCTTTTAAGAAATACCAGAAAACTCTGAGTTTTGGGTATCATGATATTCTTATATCTATGGCTAACATTTATACATCCATTCCTCTTTTCACAACATTTAATCCACCTTTTTCGATGATTGCAGGAGGATTAATTGAATGGATTGACAAAGATCTAAACTTTCAAGCATTACAAGGAAATAGACAACTTGATCCTTATAATATAATCCCAAATGCATTTTCTTTTTACCTTTCTATTATTAGCTCGAAGAGTAAAATTCTGAAAGAGAGAAAGTATTTACTTGCTAAATCAATTGAGAAAATTCTTACTCCTACAATTATCAAAGAAGGATTGAAGTGGCAAAAACAAACTAGTTTAGCAATGCAAGGAAAAGATGCAACTGAAGAAGAATTAGCAATAACTGAGAAGGATTTAGAAGCAAAACAAAAGGAAATACATGAGAAATTAGATAAATTCATTAAATCTCTAAGACTTCGAACAGAGAAAAAAACTCCACTTGATAAAGTTATAGAAAATATGGAAACCATCGATAAAGATTATGAAGAAATGAAGGATGAAAGAGATAATTTTCTGAAAATTGAAGATAAACATAAAACAATTTTAAGCGATTTTCAAAAGGATTTTATTTTATCTACTCAGCTTTTTGAAACTGATGAAGTTATCCTTAATATTCTTGCACAGCTTTTCGACTTCATTAACAAATACATTTTGTATGGCAGTAGTTCGTCCCTTTACGGATTTGCTGTTTTGATTTGGTTGATAAGCATTGCTCAAGAAGGCTCTTGGAAATGGTTAAATGACACAATAGATATTCCAATTAAATTAGAGGATGAGAGCAAAACAATTGCAAATGTATGTACAAAATACAATACTTCTCTTCAAGGAATGCTAATACGAGGTCGTCCATTAATCGAAACAACAGCTCCTACTATTATTCTACAAATGACACAAAATCTATCAGAACTTCTTATTACTAAGGATATATCTGAAAAAGAAAAATATCCATTTTATTCCAACGCTCTGAAATATATCTCAGATATATATTCGGAGTAAAACTTTTTTTTACTTGATTTTCAACAAATAAAGATTTATTAAGAGTTTAATTTCTCTAACTTCAATGCATTATTTGGTAGACCTAACGATAAGAGTAGTTGTTATATATGCTGGTATAGCAGGAGGATTTTTTCTCCAAAGATGGTCTAATGCAGAGAAAGCTGGAAAATGGTTGTTATTTGTAGGATTGAATATTCTTACACCAATATTGTTGATTTTTGTTAGTTTAAACATTGAATCTTTTAGTGATGTTAATTGGTGGTATATAGTTCTAATTACATCTGTCTCAATGTTAGTTTCTATGATTATGGATTGGATAATTATTAGGAAAAAAGAGATACCTCAAGATCAAAAAGGTGCAGAATTATGTGCTTCGGGATTCATGAATGGACTTTTTTACCCTTTTCCAATAATAATTGGAATTCTACCTAAAGAATTACAAGCTGAAGGTTTACTTGCAGCTTCTTTGTTTTTAGTTGTTCAAATGATATATCGAAACAGCTTTGGTGTATACCTAGGTCTCCATTTTGGTACTAATTCACGAAAATCAATATTGAAAGTAATCAAAGATCTTGTATTGTTTCCCCCAACTCTAGGAATGATTCTTGGTTTAATTTTAAGATTCTCAATTGGTCAATTTGATACAAGTGATATGCTTGCGATGGATATCTTTA